>NZ_JACASJ010000050.1:0-34962 GCF_013391025.1 Enterobacter sp. SECR19-1250
TTAATCAGCGAGTCAGCTTGGGAAGAAATGACCTGCTTATTCGCACCTTCCCTAGTCAAAGGTTTACAGCCAGAACTAATCCTCAACGAGCCAGCCAAAAACTCACCCACCTCTGATTTTTGCCGCTCCATACGAAAGCACATAACCAGCGATTAATGCACCAATACAGCCTGCTAACTTCATCCAGGTGCTTTCGAACCAGAAAAAAGAACCCATAGCAAAAATCACAGCCAAAAAGGTAATGGTCCCCTCAATTGCGTGAGACATCAACGATTTTACAAATTTCATTCTGTATTCCTTTGCAATCAATGGGATGTCCTTCAATGAACACAAGGTAAGGCTCTAATTGTTGTTCAACAAGGAAGTAGACCATGTCAAGATTCTCTTTTGACACCATGGCGTACGTAGTTGGATATTTGGTTTTCATCCTTCTTGATGCTCTTGCTGATTCTTCAATAATACCTTGAAACATCACTACGTTTAGCGCCGCTGATGCACTGAACCGGATGAAATGCTTATATGCCTGGTCAATCGCTAACCGACGCAACATTATACTTGCTGTTGTCTGCGCCAGTGCAATCTGCCCGGCTGTTCGTCCACCAACGCTTCCAGCTCCGTACCCTAATTTGTTGTTTACAGCTTCTTTTCCTTCATCGTTAAGCTTCTGATAGAAAGAGGTGAAAACAATAGTAATCAGTCTGCGTAGAGGGGACTCAGCATTTCCCAAACTTTTGAGCATAGAGAAAAAGCGCTCTGTCTCAGCCTGGTTCCGTTGTTTGGCACTATCTCCTGCGAGTCCGCTCCCTTCCCAACTCCTTACCATACCCATGTAAGCCGTATTAGGTATGGAGGAGATCCCATCGAGTATTCCTAGTGCAACCTGTTTAGCGTCCATATCTCATCCATATTGGTCTCAATCCGCACAAAGAATAACCAAAGCTCATGAGCGCTTCCAGACGATTTTTCACTTTACCAGCAAGCCAGATTTTTCCCCTCTTCCCTCCCCCACCTCAAACATATATGATTAAAAAAATATGTATCAACTACCCGCAGGGTTCAACCATGCTTCATCCGCTTCAGCTTTTCAAAACCCTCTCCGACGAAACGCGGCTCTCCATCGTCATGCTTCTGCGTGAAGCCGGTGAGCTATGTGTCTGCGATCTCTGTTCCGCAACCACGGAGTCACAGCCGAAAGTCTCGCGCCATATGGCCTTACTTCGCGAGTCCGGGCTGGTTATCGACCGTCGTGAGGGGAAGTGGGTCTATTACCGTTTGTCTCCGAACATGCCTGCGTGGGCAGCTACCGTCATCGATAACAGCTGGAACTGCCTGCGGGAAGAAACGCGTGCAAGGCTAAAGAATAGCCTTCCAGGGACGTGTTAAATACATTCATTAAAACAGATATAACGGGGTAAGCGATGTTTCTGGCAGGAGCAATTTTTCTGTTTACGCTGGTACTGGTCATCTGGCAGCCCAAAGGGCTCAGTATCGGCTGGAGCGCGACGATTGGCGCCGTGCTGGCGCTGGCCAGCGGCGTGATCCACCTTAACGATATTCCGGTGGTGTGGAATATCGTCTGGAATGCCACGGCGACGTTTATCGCCGTTATTATCATCAGTCTGCTGCTGGATGAGTCCGGCTTTTTCGAGTGGGCGGCGCTGCATGTCGCCCGCTGGGGAAACGGTCGGGGGCGTTTGCTGTTTACTTATATCGTGCTGCTGGGGGCGGCCGTCGCGGCGCTGTTTGCCAATGATGGTGCAGCGTTGATCCTGACACCTATCGTCATCGCTATGCTGCTGGCGCTGGGGTTCAGCAAGCAGGCCACGCTGGCGTTTGTGATGGCGGCAGGTTTTATCGCCGATACCGCCAGCCTGCCGCTGATTGTGTCCAACCTGGTCAACATTGTGTCGGCAGACTTCTTTAAGCTGGGGTTCAGCGAATACGCCTCGGTGATGATCCCGGTTGATATCGCCGCGATTGCTGCCACGCTGGTGATGCTGCATCTGTTCTTTCGCAAGGAAATTCCACCGGAATATGATCTTGCGAAACTCCGGGAGCCCGCCCGGGCCATTCACGATCTCCCGACCTTCAGAACAGGCTGGATAGTGCTGCTGCTTCTTCTCGTCGGCTTCTTTGTGCTTGAGCCTCTCGGCATTCCGGTCAGCGCCATTGCAACAGCTGGCGCGCTGATTTTATTCGCCGTTGCAAAACGCGGACACGCGATTAATACCGGAAAAGTGCTGCGCGGCGCACCGTGGCAGATCGTCATCTTCTCACTGGGGATGTATCTGGTGGTCTACGGTTTGCGTAACGCAGGGTTAACCGAATACCTTTCAGGCGTGCTGAATGCGCTGTCCACCCACGGTTTATGGGTGACTACTCTGGGAACCGGGTTCATCACCGCCTTCCTGTCATCCATAATGAACAATATGCCCACGGTGCTGATTGGCGCGCTCTCTATTGATGGCAGCACGGCAACAGGATTGATTAAAGAAGCGATGATTTACGCCAACGTGATTGGCTGCGATCTGGGGCCCAAAATCACGCCTATCGGTAGTCTCGCCACCCTGCTCTGGCTCCACGTGCTGGCGCAAAAAAACATGACCATTACCTGGGGCTACTATTTCCGGACGGGCATCATCATGACGCTGCCGGTTCTGTTTGTGACGCTCGCCGCGCTGGCGTTACGTCTCTCCTTCACACTGTAATGAGCCACTGATATGACCAACATCACCATTTACCACAACCCCGCCTGCGGCACCTCACGCAACACGCTGGAGATGATCCGCAACAGCGGCACCGAACCAGAGATCATTCTGTATCTGGAGAATCCGCCGTCACGCGATGAACTGATCAAACTGCTTGCCGACATGGGCATTTCGGTGCGGGCGCTGCTGCGCACAAACGTGGAGCCCTATGAGCAACTGGGCCTGGCAGAAGAGACGTTCACTGACGACCAGCTTATCGGTTTTATGCTGCAACACCCGATCCTGATTAACCGTCCGATTGTGGTGACGCCGCTGGGCACCCGCCTGTGCCGCCCATCTGAAGTGGTCCTCGATATTCTGCCGGATGCGCAGAAAGGGGCATTTACGAAAGAGGACGGTGAAGCCGTCGTGGATGCCAGCGGGAAAAAAATCACTCAGAAATAGAGGCGGGCCTGCAGGCTAGCGGTTCCCCTCCCCTGCAATCCTTCCCACCATCGCCCGGATCTCCTCGCGCGTTAGCGGCGCTCTGTCGGTGACAAAGTGTAGCGTCATTCCTTCGATAAAGGCGTCCAGCGCGCGGGTGGTGACCGGGTCAAACCACTGCTCAAGCGTCGTCTGGCTCATCTGCATCCAGTCCTGCATTACCGTTTTCAGCGCCGCGCTGCGGTGCATAAAAGTGTAGAGCTGGTACATCAGCGCCATGTTGTGCGGCGTCGTCACCTGCGAGCTGTGGATCAGCGTGGTGATGGATTCACACGCCATCTCCGGGCTGGTTACCCCCGCGAAGAAATCACGGTACTGCTGCGACATCTGCCGGGTAAACCACGTGAAAGCCTCTTCCAGCAGCGACTCCATGCCGTCGAAATAGTAGGTCATCGACCCCAGCGGAACCCCGGCACAGCTGGCGATTTTACGGTGCGTGACGGCATGGATACCGTGCTCAGCAATGGTGTCCAGCGTCGCCTGCAGGATCTTCTCCCGGCGATGCGGGTCGTTAGGTGGTCTGCTCATACATGCCTCATCTGATTTGTGTACAAATGTACACAAACTTGCTAGTGTTGTCGCTATTGTTGTGCTTCTGGTGCTTATCTCAATGACTCTGACCTCATCCCGTAAGGCCCTGCGGTTGCGCATGTGGGCGCTTTTTATGTTCTTCTTTATTCCGGGTCTGCTGATGGCGTCCTGGGCCACGCGTACCCCGGCGATCCGCGATATTTTGTCGGTCTCCACCGCTGAGATGGGCATTGTGCTGTTTGGCCTGTCGATAGGCTCAATGAGCGGTATTCTCTGCTCGGCGTGGCTGGTGAAGCGCTTTGGTACCCGGACGGTGATCCGCACCACCATGTGCTGCGCAATACTCGGAATGCTGGTGCTCAGCGTGGCGCTGTGGTATGCCTCGCCGGTCATGTTTGCCCTGGGTCTGCTGATCTTTGGCGGCAGCTTTGGCGCGGCGGAAGTGGCCATTAACGTTGAAGGGGCTGCGGTCGAGCGCGAGATGAATAAAACCGTGCTGCCAATGATGCATGGCTTTTACAGCCTTGGCACGCTGGCCGGTGCGGGTGTGGGCATGGCGCTGACGGCCTCCGGCGTAAGCGCGAATCTGCATATCCTGCTGGCCGCGCTGATCTCAGTTGTGCCGGTGCTGACCGGCATCCGCGCCATTCCGGACGGCACGGGCAAAAACACCTCTGATGAACACAAAACGGCGGAAAAAGGGCTGCCGTTCTACCGTGATTTCCAGCTTATGCTGATCGGCGTGGTGGTGCTGGCGATGGCGTTTGCCGAAGGCTCCGCCAACGACTGGCTGCCGCTGCTGATGGTGGACGGCCACGGCTTTAGCCCGACCTCTGGCTCGCTGATCTACGCCGGGTTTACGCTGGGGATGACCGTCGGACGCTTTACCGGCGGCTGGTTTATTGACCGCTACAGCCGCGTGGCGGTGGTGCGCGCCAGCGCCCTGCTCGGCGGGCTGGGCATTGCGATGATCATCTTCGTGGATGTGGACTGGATTGCCGGCGTATCGGTGATCCTCTGGGGACTGGGTGCCTCACTTGGCTTCCCGTTGACCATCTCCGCCGCCAGCGATACCGGCCCGGATGCCCCGACGCGCGTCAGCGTGGTGGCAACCACAGGCTATCTGGCCTTCCTGGTCGGGCCGCCGCTGCTGGGCTTCCTGGGTGAGCACTACGGGCTGCGCAGCGCCATGCTGGTGGTGTTAGGGTTGGTCATGATTGCGGCGCTGGTGGCGCGCGCCGTGGCGAAGCCGGAAAAAGAACAAACGACACTGGAGAAGGGATATGAGCGTTAAACTGATTGCAGTCGACATGGATGGCACCTTCCTGAGCGACGCGAAAACCTACAATCGCGAACGTTTTCTGGCGCAGTATGCGCGTATGAAGGAGCAAGGTATTCGCTTTGTGGTGGCCAGCGGTAATCAGTATTACCAGCTGATCTCCTTCTTCCCGGAGATTGCGCATGAGATTGCGTTTGTCGCCGAAAACGGCGGCTGGGTGGTCAGCGCCGGGGAAGATGTTTTTAACGGTGAACTGTCGAAAACGCACTTCGATACTGTTGCTGCCGTGCTAAACGACGTTCCCGGCATTGAGATTATCGCCTGCGGCAAAGGCAGTGCCTATACGCTCAAAGCCTATGACGATGAGTTCAAAGCTATCGCCGCTAAGTACTATCATCGCCTCGAAATGGTAAGTGATTTCGACAACCTGAACGATATTTTCTTCAAGTTCGGACTCAACGTTTCTGATGATGAAATCCCGCGCATTCAGGCCATGCTGCACGAAAAACTCAACGACATTATGGTGCCCGTCACGACCGGCCACGGCAGTATTGACCTGATTATCCCCGGCGTGCATAAAGCCAACGGCCTGCGGATCCTGCAACAGCGCTGGGGCATTGACGACAGCGAGGTGGTGGCTTTCGGTGACAGCGGGAACGATGTGGAGATGCTGCGCCAGTCAGGCTTCAGCTTTGCGATGGCGAATGCCAGACCGCATATTAAGGCAGCGGCGCGGTTTGAAGCGCCGCATAATAACGAGGAAGGCGTACTGGATGTGATTGATAAGGTGCTCAACAGAGAAGCACCGTTTAATTGATTCCGTGCGCTCAGGTGCCCTCACCCTGACCCTCTCCCACCGGGAGAGGGAATAAGAATTATGGCTGCAGGGCGTTCCCGACGCGTTTGTCTTTCAGGAACATCACCATCAGCACAACCCACAGCACGCCGTTGGCGAGGTTAAACAGGCTGAACAGACCGTTGCCGCCGAGCGCATAAGCGTGCTTGCTCACCTCGATCCCGACGGTAAAAATCAGCATCTGCAGCATCCCCATCGCCGCCGAAACGGTGCCTTTACTCATCTCGCTGGCAAACAGCGTCAGACGCACCAGCCCGGCATTCGCCACGCCAATACCGAAGGCGTAAATACTCAATCCCGCCGTCATCCACAGATAGGCATGAGATGATACCACCGTCGCCACCGCGGCCACGGTAAGGCCCGCCGCAATCGGCCAGCCGCCCATGATGATGAGCGAGCGCACCGTGCGTCGTGATGTCAGACGCGCCAGCACCAGGTTACCGATAATCAGTGCGCCAAAAATCGGCACCTGCAGCAGCCCGTACTCGTAGCTGCTGAGCTGTTCACCGCTAATGATAATGACCGGTGACTGGGCGATCCACGCCAGTAGCGGCAGGCTAACAAAGCCCGTCGCCAGCGCGCCTGCCACAAAGCGGCCGTTTTTCAGCACCGCTTTATAATCCCGTCCCAGCTCTTTCAGCGACAGCGTCTCACCCAGTCGGGTGGCCGTTTCCGGCATTGCGCGGTGCAGGCCAAAGAACGCGATGGCGGCCAGCACGGCGAAGAGCACAAACATGCCTTCCCACGGTGCCACATGCACCCACGCGGCGCCCACCAGCGGCCCCAGCAACGGAGCAATCAGCGCCACGTTCGCCATCAGCGCGGTGATTTTGATACACACCGCCTCCTCAAAGGACTCCTGAATGGCGGCATACCCCACGGCGCCGATAAAGCACAGGCTTACCCCCTGCAGGAAACGCAGCAGGGTGAACTGTTCAATGTTTTGCGCCAGCAGCGTGGCGAGACAGGTCACGATAAACCACACCACGCCCGTCAGCATCACCGGACGGCGGCCAATACGATCCGACAGCGGCCCTAACAGCCACTGTAAAAACATGCCGCCAGCCAGATAGGCGGTCATAGAGGTTGGCACCCATTCAATACCTGCGTTGTATTGCGCCACCACGGCCAGCATGCCGGGCTGAATCATATCGTTGCCGATATAGGTAGAGAACTCGTAAAGCACCAGACACAGAGGGAAAAGTAACGCCTGACGACCCAGACGCGTACCCGAAGAAGAACGGTTTAACATGCAATCTCTTTATGATGAAAAAATCGCGATGAGTGTAATGAATTGCCGCTGTCTGAGATAGCAAATTATCCAGAAGAAACAGAAATAAAGCATTTATCGTCGTTGTTTAAGGTTTCCTTAAGTTGACACCAATATGATAGCCATATTTCACGCTGCCAACCAACTCTATGACCCGCATATCCCCTCGTTCAGAATTGTCTAAGTTACAGACAAATAAGACAAAACAACTTTACCGCCTGCCTGTGCGCTTTTATGGTTATCAGCTTTTAGTGCTGATCGCCCTTGCCGTGGTGTTTACCTGGCTTTCTCGCGGCGAAACGCTTGATAAATGGATCACTGGCTTTTGGTATGACGCGGCAACACACCGTTTCCCGCTGCAGAAAAACCCGCTGCTGGATCTGCTGAACCACCGGCTGGCGAAGTACATCGCCATTGCCATGGCGGTGGGTGCGTTGTTTTACGGTGCCTGGAAGCGCAATGCGAGACTGGTCACTGCCGCACTGCTGATGGGGCTTGGCACGCTGGTTGTTGGCGTGTTGAAAAGCCTGAGCCATCACAGCTGCCCGTGGGATCTGGTGGAGTATGGCGGTAAGGCCGTCTCTTACCCCCTGTTCAGTTCCGCTCCGGCAGACAGCGGTCCTGGCCGCTGCTTCCCCGGCGGCCATGCGTCCAGCGGCTTTATGGTGATGGGTCTGTTCTTTGCCTTCTGGCGCGAACGTCCGCGTCTCGCCTGGAGCTTTGTGGCCTTCGGCGTGGTGTTAGGTCTGGCGATGGGCTTTGGCCAGGTCATGCGCGGGGCGCATTTTTTCTCTCACAACCTGTGGGCTGGGTGGTGGGTCTGGTTTTCCCAGGTAGCGGTCTACGGCCTCGTTTCTGCCTGGTTTGCTAAAGAGTAAAAACGCTATGTTAGAGAATCTGAATTACCAGCTGTTTTATCTGATCAACGCCACCCCGGCCTCGCCTGAGTGGATGATCGATCTGGCCACTTTCCTGGCAAAAGATCTGATCAGTATAGTGCCTGTGCTGGCGGTCATCCTCTGGCTGTGGGGACCGCGCAGCCAGGTCAACGCGCAGCGTCAGCTGGTGATCAAAGTGGCGATGACGCTGGGGGTCAGCGTGCTGGTCAGCTATGTTCTGGGTCTCGCCTTCCCGCACGATCGTCCTTTTGTCGAACACGTCGGCTATACCTTCCTGCACCACGCGCCGGATGACTCGTTCCCAAGCGATCACGGTACGGTGATCTTTGCTTTTGCGCTGGCCTTCCTGTTCTGGCATCGCCTGTGGTCAGGTGCGCTGCTGATGGCCATTGCGGTCGCCATTGCCTGGTCTCGCGTGTATCTGGGCGTACACTGGCCGCTGGATATGGTAGGCGGCTTCCTGGTGGGGCTGATCGGCTGCGTCAGCGCGGCGATCCTGTGGAACCTCTTCGGGCTGGCGCTGTATCGCGGACTCTCGTCTCTCTATCGCACCCTTTTCGCTATCCCGATCCGCAAAGGCTGGATACGTGACTAACCCCGGTATGACAGGTTACACTTGAGCCCCCGCCCTGCGGGGGCTCACTTTTTCATCCTGAGGATCTATGGAAACACGCCGCGATGACCGCATAGCTCAGTTGATACAGGCGCTGAAGCGTAGTGATAAGCTTCATCTTAAGGAAGCCGCTACCCTCCTCGGCGTTTCAGAGATGACCATTCGCCGTGACCTGAACAGCGAGAGCGCGCCCGTCGTGCTGCTGGGCGGCTATATTGTGCTGGAGCCACGTAGCGCCAGTCATTATCTGATCAGCGATCAAAAGACGCGCCTGGTTGAAGAGAAACGCAAAGCCGCCCGTCTGGCGGCCTCTCTGGTGCAACCGCACCAGACGCTGTTTTTTGACTGCGGCACTACCACGCCGTGGATAATCGAAGCCATCGACAGCAGCATCCCCTTTACCGCCGTGTGCTACTCGCTGAACACCTTCCTGGCCCTTCAGGAGAAACCCGAGTGCCGGGTGATCCTCTGCGGCGGTGAGTTCCACGCCAGCAACGCCATTTTTAAACCGCTCAATCTTCAGGACACGCTCAGCAATTTGTGCCCGGATATCGCGTTTTACTCCGCGGCGGGCGTGAGTACCCGTCAGGGGGCGACCTGTTTTAACCTGGAAGAGCTGCCGGTAAAACACTGGGCGTTAAGCGCCGCGCAGTACCATGTGCTGGTGGTGGATCACAGCAAGTTCGGCAAGGTGCGTCCGGCACGGATGGGCGAGCTGGCACAGTTCAATGCCATCGTCAGCGATTGCCGCCCGGATGAAGAATACGTGACCTACGCGAAGGCGCAGCAGGTGAAGTTGATGTATTGAGAGGGGTGCGGTCTGATGCCTCACCCCGGCCCTCTCCCACCGGGAGAGGGTGAAAAGCTGGAAGACTTAACTAAACCAGCTGCCAAACCAGCTATGGAATTTCATCATCACGAAGTCCCACATCCGGCTGAAGAAGCCGCCCTCTTCGACCGCTTCCATCACAATCAGCGGACGCTGTTCAATCGACTTACCGTTTAACTGGAAATCAATCGTCCCGACCACCTGGCCTTTTTTCAGCGGCGCGGTGAGCTGCGGATCGGTCAGGGTATAGCTCGCTTTCAGGTTTTTCAATTGACCACGTGGAATGGTCACCGACCCGGCTTCACCGGCCCCCAGGTTCACCTCACTCTTGTCACCAAACCAGACGCGCTGGCTGACGAACGTGGCATCCGGTTTAATCGGCGTCACGGTTTCAAAGAAGCGGAAGCCCCAGGTCAGCAGTTTTTCTGACTCGTTAAAACGAATACGGTCGGTTTTGGTGCCCAACACCACCGAGATCAGACGCATGTCACCCTGGGTCGCGGAGGCCACCAGGTTATAACCCGCCCCGGCCGTGGTGCCGGTTTTCATCCCGTCAACGTTGACGTTGCTGCTCCACAGCAGACGGTTGCGGTTCGGCTGGCGGATTTTATTAAAGGTAAACTCTTTCTCTTTGTGGATGGCATATTCGTCCGGCACATCGTGGATGAGCGCCTTGCCGAGCAGCGCCATATCGCGCGCGGTACTGAACTGGCCCGGCGCATCCAGACCGTGGACGGTTTTAAAGGTGGTATTGGTCAGACCCAGCTTTTGCGCATAGCCGTTCATCAGGCCAATAAACGAGTCCTGGCTTCCCGCAACATAATCTGCCAGGGCGATACAGGCATCGTTGCCGGACTGGATAATCACCCCTTTATTCAGATCGGAAACGGAAACCTGATCCCCCGGTTTCAGGAACATTACCGATGACCCGCGCAGCGCCGGGTTGCCGGTCGCCCAGGCGTCCTTCCCGATGGTGACCATATCGTCGAGCTTGATCTTACCCGCCTTCAACGCCTGGCCAACCACGTAGCTGGTCATGATTTTGGTCAGGCTGGCCGGGTCGAGTTTCTCATCCGCATTGCCTTCCGCCAGCACTTTACCGCTGGAGTAATCCATCAGGATCCAGGCACGCGCATCTACCGGCGGCGCTTCGGGCGCAGCCTGCTCAGCCGCATAGAGAGTTGGTGCAAACAGGAAAAGGAGCGCGGAGCCTGCCGCCAGGCTGCGCAGAGAAGTCATTTTTCGCGTCATAAATGCCACCCGAGTGTCCATTCAAAAATTACGTCACATCACCGTGTCGCAAGAAGCGATGAGTAATAGCGCACTAAAACGGTTAATGAAACCCAACGAGGGTAAAGTTATTAAAGTTTATGCAATAACATTCAGATACGCTTTGATTAAGGCGATTTTTTTCTCTTCTGTTGCGTAATTGTTAGGTTTATCTCACCATGGCGAAAAGCTGACTCGGATTCACATCTTATCGGGAGTAATTATGATTACGCTGTGGGGAAGGAATAATTCGACCAACGTCAAAAAAGTGCTCTGGACGCTGGAGGAGCTGGATTTACCGTTTAACCAGATAATGGCGGGTTTGCAGTATGGGGTTAATAAAGACGCCGACTACCTGGCGATGAACCCGAACGGCCTGGTGCCGCTGCTGCGCGATGATGAGACGGACGCCACGCTGTGGGAATCCAACACCATTGTCCGCTACCTGGCCGCCCAGTATGGACAAGGCCGTCTGTGGGTAGAAAATCCGGCCCGCCGCGCGCAGGGGGAAAAATGGATGGACTGGGCCAACCAGACGCTCTCCCCCACGCACCGCGTGATCCTGATGGGGCTGGTCAGAACCCCCGAAGCCGAGCGCGACTATCCCGCCATTCATGCGGCGCAGGACGCCTGTGAAAATCTGTTTGCGATGATGGACGATGAGCTGGCGAAACACGCCTGGTTCTCGGGTGCCGACTTCGGCGTGGGCGACATTGCCGTTGCGCCATTTGTCTGGAACCTGACCAACCTCGGTCTGACGTGGACGCCGCGCCCTCACCTGGCGCGCTGGCTTAAAGAGCTGAGCGAACGCCCGGCCTACCGTAACGTGGTGATGATTCCGGTAAGCTGATCACCTCCCGGACGGGCTGACTTTCAGCAACTGCCCGTCCGTTTCATCGGTCAGAACATACAGATAGCCGTCCGGACCGACGCGCACATCACGAATGCGCTGTTTCCGGTCGCCCAGGATCCGCCCGTCCTCGGTTACCGTGTTGCCGTTCACGCTCAGCACGATCACATCCTTCTCTTTCAGCGCCCCGATAAACAGCTTGTTTTTCCACTGCGGGAACACGTCACTGTTATAAAACGCCATTCCGCTCACGGCGGGTGAGACTTTCCAGACAAACAGCGGTTTTTCGGTTCCTTCAACGTGTTCACCTTTCGCCTCAGGAATTTTTAATCCGCTGTAGTTGATACCGTGGGTCGCCAGCGGCCAGCCATAGTTTTTCCCTTTCTCCGGAATGTTAATCTCATCCCCGCCACGCGGGCCGTGTTCATTAAGCCACAGCGTGTCGCTCCACGGGTTCATCGCCATCCCTTGCGGGTTACGAATGCCATAAGACCAGATTTCCGGCCGCGCACCGGCGGTGTTCACAAAGGGGTTATCCGGCGGGACTTTGCCATCCTCCGTCAGGCGCACCAATTTCCCCTGGAGTTTATCCAGATCCTGCGCCGTCGGGCGCTGGTTGTTTTCGCCCAGCGCAATAAACAGATAGCCTTTGCCATCAAATACCAGCCTTCCGCCAAAGTGGTGACCGGTGGAAAGTTTCGGCACCTGACGGAACACCGTCTGGAACGCCTCAAGGCGGGAAAGATCGTCGCTTAAGCGCCCATAACCCACTGCCGTTCCGGCTTTGCCGTCAGCGCCTGCCTCGGCGTAGCTCAGCCAGACGCGGCGCGAGGTGGCAAAATCCGGCGCCAGCACCACGTCCAGCAGTCCTCCCTGTCCGTTGTCCCAGACTTTGGGCACCCCTGTTATCGGGTCTGACAGCCCTTTCCCGGCCTGCCAGTGTTTCAACTGGCCGCCCTTCAACGTCACGAGCAGCCCTTTGTTATCCGGCAGGAATGCCAGCGACCAGGGGTGTTCGAGTTTGTTCTGCAATACCTCAACCTTAACCGCATCAGGCGCAGCAAGGAGCGAAAACGGAAATAACAACGCAGGCAGGAAAATCAGCGAGGATCGGTGCATAACGCGCTCCTTTATCGGCATATGGCATAAAGATTAGCCACTACGTCCAGGCACGTTATCACTTTTACAAAAGCTTAATCAGAAGGGGGAGTTGCCTCCCCCGGAATCAGTGCTGTTCAAGCTTCGCGTGCTCGTTCAGACACATGATGCATAGAGAGAGCGTTGTCAGGCAGTTTTCAAGCTTCTCCGCGTTTACAGCGATAAAAGTCGGGCAGTCATGGCGTCCGTTCATCAAACAAACCCCGGCAATGGAGAGCACCTCGGCGGCGCGGCGCAGCGCAATACATTCGCTTTCGGCGTATTCCGCTTTCAGGATGGGTGCTTTTTCACGCATGAAATTGCAAAGTTCAAAGAAATTATCACGCAGATGTTCGCTTTCGCTGACTGACATATACCCTTTCGCCTTCCTCAGCTGCAGATATGCGGCAAGGTCGATTCGGGCGTTGATCAGCTTGTTCAGCAGATCGCGTTTCAGTCTGTCAACGGACATGCTCATTCCTCCTCTGTCAGCCCTGTGCACAGTCAGAATAAGGTTATTTTTTGTACAGTTTAATGCCTGAGATCAATTATTCTTAACTGATTAACATTATTTACAATGTTACAACTTGCGCGGACATCATCTGCACTGCAAAGAGTGTATAAATCCCCCGCGATACGCTGTAAAATCCCGCCCTGATAACTCCATAATTGATGAATTTTTAACCTATGAGCAATGTTACGCACCCGCCGAAAATCGGCTTTGTCTCCCTGGGCTGCCCGAAAAACCTGGTGGATTCTGAACGCATCCTGACCGAACTTCGCACCGAGGGCTACGACGTGGTGCCAAGCTACGACAACGCCGACATGGTGATCGTGAACACCTGCGGGTTTATCGACAGCGCGGTTCAGGAATCCCTGGAAGCCATTGGTGAAGCCCTGACGGAAAACGGCAAAGTGATTGTGACCGGCTGCCTGGGCGCAAAAGAGGACCAGATCCGTGAAGTGCACCCGAAGGTGCTGGAGATCACCGGTCCACACAGCTACGAGCAGGTGCTGGAACATGTTCATCACTACGTACCCAAGCCTAAGCACAACCCGTTCCTGAGCCTGGTGCCGGAACAGGGGGTGAAGCTGACGCCGCGTCACTACGCTTACCTGAAAATTTCCGAAGGCTGCAACCATCGCTGCACCTTCTGCATTATCCCGTCCATGCGTGGCGATCTGGTGAGCCGCCCGATTGGCGAAGTGCT
Organism: Enterobacter sp. SECR19-1250; assembly: GCF_013391025.1. Taxonomy (NCBI): domain Bacteria; kingdom Pseudomonadati; phylum Pseudomonadota; class Gammaproteobacteria; order Enterobacterales; family Enterobacteriaceae; genus Enterobacter; species Enterobacter sp. SECR19-1250. The sequence continues at coordinate 13,936 of NZ_JACASJ010000050.1, forward strand.
GGCAGAAGCCAAACGTCTGGCCGATGCGGGCGTGAAGGAGCTGCTGGTGATCTCCCAGGATACCTCCGCCTACGGCGTGGATGTGAAGCACCGTTCCGGTTTCCACAACGGCGAGCCAGTGAAAACCAGCATGGTCGGCCTGTGCGAACAGCTCGCTAAACTGGGCATCTGGACGCGTCTGCACTACGTTTACCATTATCCGCACGTTGACGACGTCATCCCGCTGATGGCCGAAGGCAAAATCCTGCCGTACCTGGATATCCCGCTGCAGCACGCCAGCCCGCGTATCCTGAAGCTGATGAAACGCCCAGGCTCCGTTGACCGCCAGCTGGCGCGCATCAAGCAGTGGCGTGAAATCTGCCCGGATCTGACCCTGCGTTCGACCTTCATCGTTGGCTTCCCGGGTGAAACTGAAGAAGACTTCCAGATGTTGCTCGACTTCCTGAAAGAGGCCCGTCTGGACCGCGTAGGCTGCTTCAAGTACAGCCCGGTTGAAGGCGCAACCGCTAACGAACTGGCGGATCAGGTGCCGGAAGAGGTAAAAGAAGAGCGCTGGAACCGCTTCATGCAGCTGCAACAGCAGATCTCTGCTGAACGTTTGCAGGAGAAAGTGGGTCGCGAAATTATGGTCATCATCGACGAAGTTGACGAAGAAGGCGCGATTGGCCGCAGCATGGCGGATGCCCCTGAAATCGACGGCGCGGTGTACCTGAACGGGGAAACCAACGTTAAGCCGGGTGACATCATTCGCGTGAAAGTGGAAAACGCCGACGAGTATGACCTGTGGGGTAGCCGGGTTTAAACACCCAGCGCCTGTTTTGTAGGCCGGGTAAGGCGTAGCCGCCACCCGGCACATTCCACTGCCCTACCCCTTAATCCTCGGATCCAGCGCATCGCGCAGCCCATCCCCCAGCAGGTTGAACGCCAGCACGGTCAGGAAAATCGCCAGACTCGGGAATATCGCCACATGTGGCGCAATCACCATATCTGCCCTCGCCTCGTTGAGCATCGCGCCCCACTCCGGCGTCGGTGGCTGAGCCCCTAATCCCAGAAACGACAGGCTGGCGGCGGAAATTATCGACACGCCAATACGCATCGTAAAATAGACCACAATCGACGACACCGTACCCGGCAGAATATGGCTGAACAGGATGTTGGCGTCGCTGGCCCCCATACTGCGGGCGGATTCAATAAAGGTCTGCTGCTTCAGTACCAGCGTATTGCCGCGCACCAGGCGGGCAAACGCCGGGATCGAAAAGACCGCGACGGCGATGATGACGTTTGCCATGCCGCTGCCCATAATGGCGACAACCGCAATTGCCAGCAAAATGCCGGGGAAGGCAAACAGCACGTCGCAAATGCGCATAATGATCCGGTCCCACCAGCCCTCGTAATACCCTGCCACCAGGCCCAAAACGGTACCGATGACCGCACCGATAAGCACCGCAAACACCCCGGCGGCGAGCGATATCTGCGCGCCCATCAGCACGCGGCTAAAAATATCGCGTCCCAGAGAGTCCACGCCGAACCAGTGCATCATCGACGGTCCGTCATTCAGGCGGTCGTAATCAAAGTAGTTTTCCGCATCATACGGTGCCACCCACGGCGCAATGGCGGCCACCACAATCAGCAGCAGTACAAACAGCCCCGCCGTCATGGCAACAGGCTGGCGACGAAAGCGCCGCCAGAATTCAAACCATGGGGTGCGGATATGGTCCGGCTTCAGCCCCGGCATAGCGTTTACAATGGCCTGACGACGCCAGTTCAACAATCGCATCTTACTTATACCTGATGGCCGGATTAATGGCGGCGTACAGCACATCCACCACTAAATTGATAAGAATAAATTCCAGCGAGAAGAGCAGAACTTCCGCCTGAATGACCGGATAGTCGCGCATCTCGACCGAATCCACCAGCAGGCGCCCCAGCCCCGGCCAGTTGAAGACCTTTTCCACCACGATAGAGCCCCCCAGCAGGAAGCCGAACTGCAGCCCCATCATGGTCACTACCGGGATCATCGCGTTGCGAAAACCGTGCTTGAGGATGACCCACTTCTCGCTCACCCCTTTCGCCCGTGCGGTACGGATGTAATCTTCACTCAACACGTCAACGAACGACGCGCGTGTGAAGCGCGCCATCACCGCGGATACGGCCGCGCCCAGCGTCATGGACGGCAGGATGTAGTGCTTCCAGGTATCGGCCCCGACGGTGGGCAACCAGCCCAGCTCCACGGAGAAAATCTGCATCAGGAGCATCCCCAGCGCAAAAGCCGGGAAAGAGATCCCGGTCACCGCCAGCGCCATGCCGAGCTTGTCCGGCCAGCGGTTGCGCCAGACGGCAGCGACAATCCCGGCGCCAAGCCCAAACACCATCGCCCAGCACATGCTGGCAATCGTTAACCAGAACGTAGGCATAAAGCGGCTGGCAATCTCTTCCGATACCGGGCGACGCGACACCATCGAGATACCAAAATCGCCCTGCAGCACGTTGCAAATATAATGGAGAAACTGCATGTACAGAGGCTGGTCGAGACCAAGCTGTTTGCGCACCAGTTCAATGACGGTGGCATCCGCCTCTGGCCCGGCCACCAGACGCGCCGGATCGCCCGGCAGCAGATGGACAAACAAAAACACCAGTACCGCCACAATCAGCAGCGTCGGGATAAGCCCCAGCAGGCGTTTACAAACATAATTGAGCATGAGTGTTATTTTAAATCCGCATCGTCAAAGCTAAAGCCCGTATCCGGCATGATGTAAAACCCGGTCAACGCTTTGTTATGCGCCGAAACCAGTTTTTCCACCACCAGCGGTACCCACGGCGACTCTTTCCAGATGATATCCTGTGCGTCTTTGTAGAGGCGCGCTTTCTCATCCGGTTTGGTGGTTTTCAGCGCATCGGCAAGATCTTTATCCACCTGCGGGTTGCTGTAGAATGCCGTGTTGAACAGGGTCGGCGGCCAGTTCTGCGAGGCGAACAGCGGCGACAGCGCCCAGTCAGCCTCACCGGTAGAGGCCGACCAGCCGGTGTAGAACATCCGCACGCCGCTCTCTTTCTGCCCTTTCCCTTCCACTTCTGCCGCACGCTGCCCGGCATCCATCGCGGTGACCTGCACCTTAATACCGACCTGCGCCAGCTGCTGCTGGGTAAACTGCAGCACCTTCTGCGCGGTACTGTGATTATGGGATGACCATAACGTGGTGCTAAAGCCGTTCGGGAAGCCTGCCTCTTTTAACAGTTCACGGGCTTTCGCCGGATCGTATGGCCACGGCTGATAGCTTTGCGCATAGGCAATAGCCGGTGGCAGCACGCCGGTGGCCGGGGTGGCGAAACCCGCGAAGGCCACTTTTACCAGCGCCTGACGGTTAATCGCGTAGTTGATGGCCTCGCGCACTTTGGGATTATCAAACGGCTTTTGCGTCACGTTCATGCTGATGTAACGCTGCATAATGGACGGACTGGCCACCAGCTCCAGCTTGCTGTTCTTCTGCAGGATCGCCGCCTGCTCGTACGGGATCGGGAAGGCAAACTGCGCTTCGCCGGTTTGCAGCATCGCCGCGCGGGTGTTGTTATCCACCACCGGACGCCAGGTGATGGTGTCGAGCTTCGGCAGCCCCTGCTGCCAGTAGCCGGCGAATTTCTTCACCTTTACAAAGTCCGTCTGGTTCCAGGTCACCAGCTCATACGGGCCGGTACCGACCGGATGGAACCCAATCTCTTTCCCGTATTTTTTCAGCGCCGCAGGCGAGATCATCGCCGTCGCCGGATGCGCCAGAATATTAATAAAGGCCGAGAACGGCTCTTTCAGGGTAATTTTTACCGTTGTCGGATCGACCGCCTCGGTGCTGGCAATATTTTTATAGAGGTTATAGCGCTTGAGGCTGTTTTCCGGGTTGCTGGCGCGGTCGAGGTTAACCTTCACCGCCTCCGCGTTGAAATCGGTGCCATCCTGGAACTTCACGCCGGTTCTGAGCTTAATGGTATAGACCAGCCCATCATCCGAGACGGTGTACCCCTCTGCCAGCACATTTTTCAGCTTCATCTCTCTGTCCAGGCCAAACAGCCCCTGGTAGAACGACTTGGCGACCGCCTGCGACAGCGTATCGTTGGCGTCATAGGGATCAAGGGTGGTGAAATTGGAGCCGACGGCAACCACCACATCTTTGGCAGCGAACGCGGGAGAGGCGGCCAGGGCTGCCGTCACGCTCGCGGCTAACAGCCATGTACGAGCAACAAATTTAACCATTGTGTTCTCCTGCCTGTTGTACGTTATAACCGCGAAAATGCATTGTCCTGACGCGGAGGGGCAACAAAATGTCCGGGGCCCACTTCACGCAGCGTGACCCGCTCCATGACCTCACCCCGTTTACGAATATTGCTCGGCATCTCATCCTGCAGCAGCACGCGCTGCCCGTGACGGTGTTCGGGATCGGCAACCGGTACTGCAGACATCAGCTTACGGGTGTACGGGTGCTGCGGGTTCTCAAACACCGCCCGCCGCGGACCAATCTCGACGATTTGCCCCAGATACATCACCGCCACGCGATGGCTGATGCGCTCCACCACCGCCATGTCGTGGGAAATAAAGAGAAAGGCAATCCCCAGATCCCGCTGTAAGTCGAGCAATAAATTGATGATTTGCGCGCGGATAGAGACATCCAGCGCCGAGACAGATTCGTCTGCGATCACCACTTTTGGGTTCAGGGCCAGCGCGCGGGCAATACAAATTCGCTGCCGCTGACCGCCGGAAAACTCATGCGGGTAACGCCAGGCATGTTCCGGCTTCAGACCCACGCGTTCCAGCAGCCACGCCACCCGACGCTGTGCGGCTTCGCCGTCGAGCAGATTATGCACCCGCAGCGGCTCCATAATCGAATACCCCACCGTATGGCGCGGGTCCAGAGACGCATACGGATCCTGAAAAATAAACTGGATATTCCGCCTCACCGCCTGAAGCTTACTGTCAGGAAGGGTGTCGATACGTTCGCCGTTAAAGGTAATGCTCCCTTCCTGCGACTCCACCAGCCGAAGTAACGCGCGTCCGGTGGTGGATTTGCCGCAGCCCGACTCCCCCACCAGCGCCAGCGTTTCGCCTGGCCATAAATCAAAACTGACATTTTCAACCGCGTGCACTTCACGCTTTACACGGTTGAAAATGCCGCTGCGCAGAGGAAAACGGGTCACCAGATCCCGCACCTCAAGAATGGGCTTGCCGGGTACCACGGTGTCCTGCTCGGTTTCCTCTTCCTGGCGGCCCGCCGCCTCAAGGGAAATCAGCGGGAAACGGCGCGGAAGATCGCTGCCGTTCATCGCTCCCAGACGCGGAACCGCCGCCAGCAGCGCTTTGGTGTAAGGGTGGGCGGGCGCATGGAAAATCTGCTCTACCGTGCCGGTTTCTACCGCCCTGCCCTGGTGCATCACCAGCACGCGATCGGCAATATCCGCGACCACGCCCATATCGTGGGTGATAAACATCACCCCCATCTCCATCTCCTGCTGCAGCACTTTGATAAGCTGCAGGATCTGCGCCTGAATGGTGACATCCAGCGCCGTCGTCGGCTCGTCCGCAATCAATACCGCCGGACGGCACGAGAGCGCCATGGCAATCATCACCCGCTGACGCATCCCGCCAGAGAGCTGATGCGGATAGCGGCCGAGTATGGACTGCGACTCCGGGATACGTACCAGCTCCAGCATCCGTTTGGCTTCCAGAAGGGCTTCATCGCCGCTCAGCCCCTGATGCAGGCGGATGGATTCGGCAATTTGCTCTCCAACCGGGAAGACCGGGTTCAGCGAGGTCATCGGCTCCTGGAAGATCATCGCGATATCCGCCCCGCGCACGCCCTGCATCTGTGCTGCGCTCAGCTCGTTTAAATCAATGAACTGACGATTGCGACGGCGCAGAAGCATCTTCTCGCTGCTGATTTGCCCGCCCGTCTGTTCCAGCAGGCGCATCAGCGCCAGCGCGGTGACCGATTTCCCGGAGCCGGACTCCCCCACAATCGCCAGCGTTTCGCCGCGGTTGAGTGAGAACGATAAATTCTCTACTGCGGGGATGAACTGCCGCTCCTCCTGAAACGCAATATTCAGCTGATGGACAGCCAGCACTTCGCGGTTATCCAGCTCTTCACTGTGCGGCACGCGTTGCCCCCTTATTCACGATAGATCCCGGTGCTGGGTTCATCACCGGCATAGCCCCAGGCGCGGTACATCCCTTCGCTGTTGAACGGCAGGGCTACGTTACCCTCACGGTCCACCGCAATGAGTCCACCCTCACCGCCCAGCGCGGGCAACTTTTCCATTACCACACGTTCGCAGGCTTCACTCAGGCTGAGCCCGCCGTAATCCATCAGGGCGGTAATGTCGTATGCGGCGAGCGCGCGAATAAACACTTCGCCGGTTCCGGTGCAGGAGACCGCCGCCGTGGCGTTATTGGCATAGCACCCGGCGCCCGGCAGCGGACTGTCGCCAACCCGGCCAGGTAGCTTGTTGGTCATACCGCCGGTTGAGGTGGCCGCCGCCAGATTACCAGCCTTATCAAGCGCCACCGCGCCAACCGTGCCCATTTTGGTGGTTTCATTGAGCGGTGAGGAGTGGTCCAGCTGGGTCATGCCCGCCGTACGGGCTGCCAGTAGCTGCTGGTAGCGCTCGTCAGTGGAAAAAAGATCCGGCGATACCCGCTCCATCCCGTGTGCGAAGGCAAAGTTCTCCGCCCCAACGCCCGTCAGCAGCACATGAGGACTCTCTTCCATCACCAGTCGCGCCGCCAGAATCGGGTTGCGCAGATGGCTCACGCCCGCCACGGCCCCTGCTTTCAGGGTGACGCCATCCATCACGCAGGCATCCAGCTCGTGCGTCTCGTCACGCGTATACACGGAACCTATCCCCGCATTGAACAGCGGACACTCTTCCAGCAGACGTACCGCTTCGGTCACCACATCCAGCGCGCTTTCGCCCGCCTCCAGCATTCGCTGGCCCGTTTCGACAATGGCGTAGAGCGCATCAATGTAGCGCTTCTCCTGCTCAGGACTGAGCTGTGCACGGGTAATAGCCCCGGCGCCGCCATGAATTGCGATTACCGCATTAACCATTTCGCCTCACCTGTCAGCCTGCATGGCGGCTTTTTCTATAAATATCATTATCGTTGATGATTCTTCAGATAATTTTTGAATATAGAAAGACGCAACTGCGATGTAAAGGGTACTCATGGTGGGTCATACAGTTAGCCGCACTTTTCTGCCATAATGAGCGCTTTCGTTGTTACTGTGCTGGAGCCCACCATGGATTTTACCGCCGGACTGATGCCGCTTGAGACGGCACTCACGCAGATGCTTGACCGACTTTCCCCGCTGCACGACGTAGAGACGCTGCCGCTGGCGCGCTGTTTTGGTCGTATTGCCGCACGCGACATCATTTCCCCGCTTAACGTGCCGGGGTTTGATAACTCAGCGATGGACGGTTACGCGGTACGCCTGGCGGATCTCCAGACGGGTCAGGCGCTGCCTGTCGCAGGAAAAGCCTTCGCCGGTCAACCGTTTGACGGAGAATGGCCTGTGGGCACTTGCGTGCGCATCATGACCGGCGCGCCGGTTCCCGCAGGCTGCGATGCGGTAGTGATGCAGGAAGAGACCGAACAGACCGCTGACGGCGTGCGCTTTACCGCCAGCGTCAAAGCAGGCCAGAACATCCGCCGCACCGGCGAAGATATTGCTCTTGGCGCAACGGTATTCGCTGCGGGGCAGAAGCTGACGGTGGGTGAACTGCCGGTGCTGGCCTCGCTCGGTATCGCGGACATTGAGGTGATCCGTCAGGTGCGCGTCGCGCTCTTTTCTACCGGTGATGAATTGCAGCTACCGGGCCAGCCGCTGCAGGACGGGCAGATTTACGACACCAACCGTCTGGCGGTACACCTGATGCTGGAGCAGCTGGGCTGTGAAGTGATCAACCTTGGCATTATTCCTGATGACCCGGAAAAACTGCGCGCCGCCTTTATTGAGGCAGACAACGCGGCCGACGTGGTGATCAGCTCCGGCGGTGTTTCGGTGGGTGAAGCGGATTACACCAAAACCATCCTGGAAGAGCTGGGTGAAATCGCCTTCTGGAAGCTGGCCATCAAGCCGGGCAAACCGTTCGCTTTTGGCAAGCTTAAGCACAGCTGGTTCTGCGGCCTGCCGGGTAACCCGGTCTCTGCCGCCCTGACCTTCTACCAGCTGGTGATCCCGCTGCTGGCGAAGCTTTCGGGCAACCGTGCCAGTCCGCTGCCGGTACGCCAGCGCGTGCGTGCCGCTACGCGCCTTAAGAAATCCCCCGGTCGTCTTGATTTCCAGCGCGGTATTCTGACGCGCAACGCGGAGGGCGAGCTGGAGGTGAGCACCACCGGCCATCAGGGTTCGCACATTTTCAGCTCCTTCAGCCAGGGCAACTGCTTTATCGTGCTGGAGCGCGAGCGTGGCAATGTGGAAGCAGGCGAATGGGTTGAGGTGGAGCACTTTAACCACCTGTTCGGAGGCTGAGATGGCGGCGGAACTGAGCGATGAAGAGATGATGCGCTATAACCGCCAGATTGTGCTGCGCGGTTTTGATTTTGATGGCCAGGAAGCGCTCAAGGCGGCCAGCGTACTGGTCGTCGGCCTGGGCGGTCTGGGCTGCGCCGCCGCGCAATACCTCGCCGCGGCGGGTGTGGGCAAGATGACGCTGCTGGACTTTGATACCGTGTCGGTGTCAAATCTGCAGCGCCAGACGCTGCACAGCGATGCGACACTCGGCCAGCCGAAGGTAGACTCTGCCCGCGCAGCGTTAACGCGCATCAACCCTCACGTTCAGTTCACCCCGATTAACGCGATGCTGGATGACGAGGCGTTATACGCGCAAATCGCAAAGCACGATCTGGTGCTGGACTGTACTGATAACGTCGCCATCCGCAACCAGCTAAACGCCGGCTGTTTTACCCACAAAACGCCGCTGGTTTCTGGCGCAGCAATCCGCATGGAAGGACAGATCAGCGTCTTTACCTATGCTGAAGGCGAACCGTGTTATCGCTGTCTGAGCCGCCTGTTTGGTGAGAATGCGCTCACCTGCGTCGAGGCGGGCGTAATGGCGCCGTTAGTCGGCGTGATCGGGTCACTGCAGGCGATGGAAGCGATCAAAGTGCTGACCCGTTACGGTACGCCAGCGGCGGGGAAAATTGTGATGTATGACGCAATGACCTGCCAGTTCCGCGAGATGAAGCTGATGCGTAGTCCGGGGTGTGAGGTGTGCAGCGGTTAAACCTCGTTGCGGCCTGATGCCCTCACCCCGGCCCTCTCCCACCGGGAGAGGGAGATAACGCGTCAGAGAGCCGTCCGTCCAAACGCCCCCTGCCAGTCCTGCTCAAACTTCACGATCGCCGCATCCACCGCCGGAGAGGTAATAAACTGCTGCGCCACATCCAGCGGCAGCGTGATGGACTCACAGCCGGCCAGCAGGCAATCCAGCGCCTGACGCGGGGTTTTGAAGCTCGCCGCCAGCACTTTTGATTGCGGGGCATGCAGCGTCAGCAACTGCTGTAATTCCACAACGGTCTGGATCCCGTCTCCGCCCTGCGCATCCACGCGGTTAACGTAAGGCGCGACATACTCTGCCCCCGCCAGCGCGGACAACATCCCCTGTGCGGCACCATATACCGCGGTCCCCAGCGTCGGGATCCCTTCTGCTTTTAGCATTTTGATCGCCGCCAGCCCTTCCGCCGTCACCGGCACTTTCACCACCAGGTCGTTAATGATGGCACGCAGCTTACGCGCATCGTCCACCATGCCTTCGGCGGTCGTGGCCATCACCTGCGCGAACAGACGGCCTTTGCCACCCAGCGCGTCGTGCAGTTCTGGCAGCAGAACCTCAAGCGGCGTTTTGCCTGCCGCCACAATGCTGGGGTTGGTGGTCACGCCCGCCAGCGGGAAGATGCGTGCGAGCTTTTTCACTGCCGCAACGTCAGAAGTGTCGAGATAAAGTTCCATGATGTCGCCCTCAATTTTAGCCTGCACTTACCCTATCACGACAAAACCTGCTCAGGAGTTGACCTGCATCAAGATAACTTTCATTCGAAAGTTATTTAATCTTCATATGCAAGATGAGAGGCAAAATCATGATCTTCAATATTCAGCGTTACTCTACCCATGATGGCCCCGGGATCCGTACCGTGGTGTTCCTGAAAGGCTGCTCGCTGGGCTGTCGCTGGTGCCAGAACCCGGAAAGCCGGGCCCGCACGCGGGACGTGCTGTTTGATGCACGTCTTTGCCTGGACGGCTGCGATCTGTGCCAGCAGGCGGCACCGGGCTGTATCGAACGTGCGCTGAACGGGCTGGTCATCCACCGTGAGAAACTAGACGAACAGACGCTTAACGCCCTTACCGACTGCTGCCCGACACAGGCGCTCACCGTGTGTGGTGAAGAACGTCAGGTGGAGGAGATCATGGCGACCGTCCTGCGCGATAAGCCGTTTTACGACCGCAGCGGCGGTGGAATCACCCTCTCCGGCGGCGAGCCGTTTATGAACCCCGATCTGGCACTGGCGTTGTTTAAAGCCAGCCATGAACAGGGTATTCATACCGCCGTCGAAACTTGCCTTCACGTGCCGTGGCACTATATCGCACCTTCACTTCCGTATGTCGATCTGTTCCTCGCCGACCTGAAGCATGTGGATGCAGAGGTATTCAAACAGTGGACGGACGGCTCGGCAAAACGCATCCTGGACAACCTGAAACGCCTGGCGGCGGCCGGGAAAAAAATCATCATTCGCGTGCCGCTGATCCCGGGCTTTAACGCCGATGAAGCCTCTGTTACCGCCATTACCAATTTCGCAGCCGACGAACTGAACGTTCGCGACATTCACTTTCTGCCGTATCACACGCTGGGCATGAACAAATACATCCTGCTCGGCCAACCTTACTCTGCCCCTGACAAACCGCTGGATAACCCTGCGCTACTGGACTTTGCACAGCAGTATGCCTGCCAGAAAGGGTTAACCGCGACCTTACGAGGATAAAACGATGACTACCCTGAATCTCAACACCCTCAGCGAGCGCATTAAAGCGCACAAAATGGCCCTGGTGCATATCGTGAAGCCGCCGGTCTGTACCGAGCGCGCGCAGCACTACACTGAAATGTACCAGCAGCATATGGATAAACCGATCCCGGTGCGTCGCGCGCTGGCCCTGGCACATCATCTCGCGCAGCGCACCATCTGGATCAAACACGATGAGCTGATCGTTGGTAACCAGGCAAGCGAAGTGCGCGCCGCGCCGATCTTCCCGGAATATACCGTCTCCTGGATTGAGAAAGAGATTGACGATCTGGCGGACCGTCCCGGCGCAGGCTTTGCGGTCAGCGAAGAGAATAAGCGCGTTCTGCATGAGATCTGCCCGTGGTGGCGCGGCCAGACGGTACAGGATCGCTGTTACGGCATGTTCACCGACGAGCAGAAAAGCCTGCTGGAAACCGGCATTATCAAAGCCGAAGGCAACATGACCTCCGGCGATGCCCACCTGGCGGTGAACTTCCCGCTGGTGCTGGAAAAAGGGCTCGACGGCCTGCGTGCTAAAGTGGCCGAGCGCCGCTCGCGCATCAACCTGACGGTGCTGGACGACCTGCACGGCGATCAGTTCCTGAAAGCGATTGATATCGTGCTGGAGGCGGTAAGTCTGCATATCGAACGTTTTGCAGCCCTGGCGCGTGAAATGGCGGCTACCGAATCCCGCGTCAGCCGCCGCGACGAGCTGCTGGCGATAGCGGAAAACTGTGACGCGATTGCCCATGAACCGCCAAAAACCTTCTGGCAGGCGCTGCAGCTGTGCTACTTCATTCAGCTTATCCTGCAGATTGAGTCCAACGGCCACTCCGTGTCGTTCGCCCGCATGGATCAATATCTCTACCCGTACTACCGTCGCGACGTAGAGCTGAACCAGAGCCTCGACCGCGAGCACGCCATCGAGCTGCTCCACAGCTGCTGGCTGAAGTTGCTGGAAGTGAACAAGATCCGCTCCGGCTCGCACTCCAAAGCCTCCGCAGGCAGCCCGCTGTACCAGAACGTCACCATCGGCGGTCAGAAGCTGGTCAACGGTGAGCCAATGGACGCCGTCAACCCGCTCTCTTACGCGATTCTGGAGTCCTGCGGTCGTCTGCGCTCCACCCAGCCAAACCTGAGCGTGCGTTATCACGCAGGGATGAGCAACGACTTCCTCGACGCCTGCGTGCAGGTGATCCGCTGCGGCTTCGGCATGCCAGCGTTCAACAACGATGAAATCGTGATCCCGGAATTCATCAAGCTCGGCGTAGAAAAAGAAGATGCGTACGACTATGCCGCCATCGGCTGCATCGAAACCGCCGTTGGCGGCAAATGGGGCTACCGCTGCACCGGCATGAGCTTTATCAACTTCGCCCGCGTGATGCTCGCCGCGCTGGAAGGCGGCCGCGATGCCACCAGCGGGAAAGTGTTCCTGCCGCAGGAGAAAGCGCTCTCTGCCGGTAACTTCAGCAATTTCGACGAGGTGATGACGGCCTGGGATACCCAGATCCGCTATTACACCCGTAAATCCATCGAGATTGAGTATGTCGTGGACACCATGCTGGAAGAGAATGTCCACGATATCCTCTGCTCGGCGCTGGTGGATGACTGCATCGAGCGGGCGAAAAGCATCAAGCAGGGCGGCGCGAAGTATGACTGGGTCTCCGGCCTGCAGGTGGGGATTGCCAACCTCGGTAACAGCCTGGCGGCGGTGAAGAAACTGGTGTTCGAGCAGGGCGTCATCGGTCAGCAGCAGCTGGCGGCGGCGCTGGCGGATGACTTCGACGGGCTGACGCACGAGCAGCTGCGTCAGCGTCTTATCAACGGTGCGCCGAAGTACGGCAACGATGACGACAGTGTGGACATGCTGCTGACCCGTGCTTATCAGACCTACATTGACGAGCTGAAGCAGTATCACAACCCGCGTTACGGCCGTGGCCCCATTGGCGGTAACTACTACGCGGGTACATCCTCCATCTCCGCAAACGTGCCGTTTGGTGCAGCGACAATGGCGACTCCGGACGGACGCAAAGCGCACACCCCGCTGGCGGAAGGCGCCAGTCCGGCCTCCGGTACCGATCATCTCGGTCCAACGGCGGTGATCGGCTCCGTGGGTAAACTGCCGACCGAAGCGATTCTTGGCGGCGTGCTGTTAAACCAGAAGCTGAACCCGTCAACGCTGGAAAACGACAGCGACCGCCAGAAGCTGATGGTGCTGCTGCGTACCTTCTTCGAGGTGCATAAAGGCTGGCATATTCAGTACAACATCGTTTCACGCGAAACGCTGCTGGACGCGAAGAAACACCCGGACCAGTATCGTGACCTGGTGGTACGCGTCGCAGGCTACTCGGCGTTCTTCACCGCCCTGTCGCCGGATGCACAGGACGATATCATTGCGCGTACGGAGCATACGTTGTAACGACGTATCCCCTCTCCCTTGAGGGAGAGGGTTAGGGTGAGGGGGAAATGCGCACGCTGATGCCCTCACCCCGGCCCTCTCCCACCGGGAGAGGGAGAAAAGACTAAAAACGGCAACGTCGGTTGCCGTTTTGCTTTTACTTTCATTCGAAATTAAATTTGTGCTCTCCGTCACCTTGTTATTAGAATGTTTCAAAACGCAGTGACCCAGGAGCACAGTATGACCGTTAAAGTTATCGTCACCGATATGGACGGAACTTTCCTTGATGATGCCAAGCAGTACGATCGTGACCGCTTTCAGGCACAGTTTGAGCAGCTTAAAGCCCGTAATATTGAATTTGTTGTCGCCAGCGGTAACCAGTATTACCAGCTCATCTCCTTCTTCCCGGAACTGAAAGATCAGATCTCCTTCGTGGCGGAAAACGGTGCGCTGGTCTTCGATCACGGTGAACAAATTTTCCACGGCGAGCTGACGCGTCATGAGTCGCAAATCGTTATTGGCGAACTGCTGAAAGACAAAGGGCTGAACTTTGTGGCCTGCGGTCTCGACAGCGCTTACGTCAGCGATCAGGCCCCCGAGGCGTTCGTGGCGCTGATGTCAAAGCACTATCACCGCTTAAAGCGTATCAGCGACTACCGCGACATTAACGACGTGTTGTTTAAGTTCTCCCTGAACCTGCCGGACAGCGATATCCCGAATCTGGTCGATAAACTGCATGTCTCCCTGGACGGCATTATGAAGCCGGTCACCAGCGGCTTTGGTTTTGTCGATTTGATTATCCCCGGCCTGCACAAAGCCAATGGCATCAGCCGTCTGCTGAAACGCTGGAAAGTCTCCCCGCAGGAGTGCGTGGGTATTGGCGACAGCGGCAATGACGCAGAGATGCTGAAGCTGGTGAAATACTCCTTTGCAATGGGCAACGCGGCCGAAAGCATCAGAGACGTAAGCCGCTACAGCACCGACGACAACAACCACCAGGGCGCGCTGAACGTTATTCAGGCGGTGCTGGATCACCACTCCCCGTTCGACGCCTGATTCCCTTCCTGCCGGAGCCGCGCTCCGGCACCCCTTACTCTTTTTCCATCCTGTGCTACCCGTCAACTTTTTAAACTTGCATTAACCAATTTTTAACTTAAAGTATCACTTGTAGACATTTTCACTTTCGAATGAAAGATGCGAGGCAGTTATGACGTTTACCAGTGAAACTTTGCCGGCGGATCACAAAGCCGCAATCCGTGAGATGAAGCGCGAGCTACGGGCGCAAATCGGCGATGTGCAGGCGGTGTTCGATAAGCTCAGCGATACCATCGCGACCCGCGTGGCGGAAATTAACGCCCTGAAAAACAAAGGCGAGCCCGTCTGGCCGGTGATCCCGTTTGCGGATGTGAAAAATGGTACCATCACATCCGCGCAGCGTGAGGCGATCAAACGCCGGGGTTGCGCGGTAATAAAAGGTCATTTCCCGCGCGAGCAGGCGCTGGCATGGGATCAGTCGATGCTCGATTACCTCGATCTCAACCAGTTTGATGAAGTCTATAAAGGGCCCGGCGATAACTTCTTTGGTACCTTAACGGCGTCTCGCCCGGAGATTTACCCTATCTACTGGTCACAGGCGCAAATGCAGGCGCGCCAGAGTGAAGAGATGGCGCAGGTGCAGTCGTTTCTGAACCGTCTGTGGACATTCGAGAGCAACGGCAAACAGTGGTTCGACCCGGACGTCAGCGTGATTTACCCGGATCGCATCCGCCGTCGTCCACCGGGCACCACCTCGAAAGGGCTGGGCGCGCATACCGATTCCGGTGCGCTGGAGCGCTGGCTGCTGCCCGCCTATCAGCAGGTTTTCGCCCGCGTCTTTGATGGCAACGTAGAGAAATACGACCCGTGGAATGCTGCGCACCGTACTGAAGTGGAAGAGTACACCGTGGATAACACCACCAAATGTTCGGTGTTCCGCACCTTCCAGGGCTGGACGGCGCTGTCGGACATGATCCCGGGCCAGGGGCTGCTGCACGTGGTGCCAATCCCGGAAGCGATGGCTTATATTCTGCTGCGTCCGCTGCTGGATGACGTGCCGGAGGACGAACTGTGCGGCGTCGCGCCGGGGCGCGTTCTGCCGGTGTCAGAGAAATGGCACCCGCTGCTTATCGAAGCGCTCACCAGCATTCCGGCACTGGAGGCGGGCGATTCGGTGTGGTGGCACTGCGATGTGATCCACTCCGTCGCGCCGGTTGAGGATCAACAGGGCTGGGGCAACGTGATGTACATTCCTGCCGCGCCGATGTGCGAGAAGAACCTCGCCTACGCGAAGAAGGTGAAAGCGGCGCTGGAAACCGGGGCATCGCCGGGTGATTTCCCGCGCGAGGATTATGAAGAAACCTGGCAGGATCGCTTTACCGTGGCCGATCTCAATATCCACGGCAAGCGTGCGCTGGGCATGGCTTAACTGTCGTACAGCCCTTCCCGCTCAACGGCGGTGCGTCGTTTCCCCTGACGTATCCGCCGGACCGATTCCCGTACGGTCAGGGTGCCGTTAAGCAATAGCGTGCCTGACGGCGCCTCCGGGCGCATCAGCCGCTGCTGGAGCATATGTACCGCTTCGGTGCCCAGCTCATCACGTGGAACATGTACCGCGGTTAACGGTACATCCTGAATGGCCGCCAGATTGAAGCCGTCAATGCTCATCACCGAAATATCCTGCGGCACGCGTAACCCCTGTTTTTGCAGGGCGCTGATGGTGCCCGCCGCCATAAAGTCACCCCCCACCAGAAACGCAGTCGGCAAGTCTTTTCCCTGCATGTGGCTCAGCCAGTCGGTGACCAGCTGCTCTGTTTCGCGAGCGCTGAAGCTCGGCGCCACCAGCAAATCGCGTTTGTCGTTGAACTTCAGGTTGTGTGACTGCCATGCGTCGCGGATCCCCGCAAGGCGCAGCTCCATGGTGTAACGCCGCAGGCACAACACATTCATCACCTCACGGTGTCCCATTTCAAACAGATAGTCCGCCGCCCGCTCACCAATGGCCCGATGGTCCGGCGCGACGGCAGGCAGGCGCATATGCCGGTCGCGGCAGTTAATCAGCATGCAGGGTTTACCGACATCCACTGCCAGATCGTGGATATGTGGATCGTCAATGCCGAGGAGGATGGCGGCCTGGGTGTCCGGCTCGTTCATTCGCGCCAGAAACAACTGGGCGTCGCTGTCGTTCTCCTCCAGCGCGCAGTAACGCAGTCGAACATCGTACGAGGCCAGGCCTTTGCTTACGCTCTGGATCACACGGTAGTAAAAGATGTCAGACCGCTCGTCAAAGGCGCGCTGTGGGGCGAAGACAACGAGACTGTTGAGCAGCAAACGGCCCGCAGCCATTCCGTCCAGCACCCCCAGCTCGCGCGCGCATGCCAGCACCTTCGCACGTGCTTTTTCACTGGTATTCGCCTTCCCGGCAAGGACCCGCGAAACGGTGCTGATTGAGAGCTGAGTCCGGGCAGCGATTTCGGTGATTTTTAGCCTTTTGTCCATTTTGTGATCTGGCTCCATTTGCGAAATGACAAAATTTTCATAGCGTGGATATCAGGCAATAGCTGATGTCAAAGCCATGATGCCAAATGATGTCGCTCAGTTATGAGAAATTTTGCACAAAATCCACTATTGCCCTCTCATTTTCTCCCTTAAGGTGAACTTGTCACACAACTTCCATACTAGTTGTATAGCAACTTGAAGCGGTAAAACAGATAACAATCAACGTCATAAACCTGTGTGACACCTGAACTTCCGTCCCCTTACCGTCCGTCTTGTGGAGAGTAAAATGAGTCAGGACATTAATAACACCGTTGCGGCAAGCAAAACCCGTCGCGTCATTAAAAACCTGCGCTGGTATGTGCTGGTGCTGTTCTTACTTGGCGTCACCGTTAACTACATCACCCGAAACTCACTCGGGATCCTCGCCCCGGAACTGAAAGAGAGCCTCGGGATCACCACCGAGCAGTACTCCTGGATCTTCGGGGCATTCCAGATCGCCTACACCATTTTCCAGCCTCTGTGCGGCTGGCTGATCGACGTGATCGGCCTGAAGATTGGCTTTATGATTTGCGCCGGGATCTGGGCGCTGATGTGTATTTTCCACGCGGGTGCCGGGAGCTGGCTGCACCTTGCCATACTGCGCTTCTTTATGGGGGCTTCTGAAGCCGCCGCCACGCCCGCAAACGCCAAAACCATTGGTGAATGGTTCCCGAAATCGGAACGTCCTGTGGCAGCCGGCTGGGCTGGTGTGGGCTTCTCCATTGGCGCAATGCTGGCTCCGCCTATCATCTACTTCGCGCACGCCTCGTTTGGCTGGCAGGGCGCGTTTATGTTCACCGGCGTGCTGGCGCTGCTGTGGGTGATCCTGTGGTGGGCGTTCTACCACAATCCGGAGCAGCACCCGAACCTGAGCAAAGACGAGCTGGCGTTTATCAAGCAGGATAACGAACCGCCTGCAGTAAAACTGCCCTTCCTGACCGCGCTGAAAACCGTCTCAAAAAATAAACGTTTTTACGGTATCGCCATCCCGGCCTTTATGGCGGAACCGGCCTGGGCAGTGCTGAGTTTCTGGGTGCCGCTGTATCTCGCCAAAGAGCACGGCATGGATCTGAAGCAGATCGCGATGTTTGCCTGGCTGCCGTTCCTGGCCGCCGATCTCGGCAGCGTGGCGAGCGGTTACCTCACCCGTCTGTATACCCGCCTGTTTGGCTGCTCCCGCGTCAACTCCGTGGTGGCAAGCTCCGTCACCGGCGCGTTCCTGATGATCTCTCTGGCCGTCGTCGCCATTACCCGCGACCCGTACATCACCATCGTGCTGATCTCCATCGGCGGTTTCGGGCATCAGATCATCTCCTGCATGCTCAGCGCCCTAGTGGTGGAGTCGTTCGATAAAGGCCAGATGGCGACCGTTAACGGTATGCGCGGCTCGGCGGCGTGGATCGCCAGCTTCCTGTTCTCGCTGTTGATTGGTGTGACCGCCGACAAAATCGGCTTCAACCCGCTCTTTATTGCCATGGGTTTCTTTGACCTGATTGGCGCTGTTTTCCTGGTGGCATTTATTGCTGAACGTCGCGCCAAGCGCGCCTGATAGTGGATGTATTGCATATGAAAACCCTGAAAAACTGGACCGTCGATAAGCAGTCGGCCAACCATCTGGAACTGCTGGTGGATAACCAGCACCGCCTGTGCCTGTATGTGCTGGAAGAGAACCTGTTCCGTGTACTGATCAAACGTAAAGGTGAACTGGCGCTGGACCGCACCTGGAGCATCGCTCCGGAAGAAGATGAGCCGTGGGAAGGCCGTCGTCGCGACGATCTGAGCGGCTTCACCTGCCCTGCCTGGACGCTAAGCCAGCAGGATGAGGGGCTGACAATTGCTACCGAACAGCTGCGTGTGACCGTTCATCAGCCGCTGTGGCTGGAGTGGCACTATCGCAATGACGCTGGGGAGTGGCAGCCGCTGGTCAATGACCGTCCGACCAGCGCCTATCTGCTGAACGCTCACGGCGACGGGGTGGCACACTACCTGAGCCGTCGCAAGGACGAGCGTTTTTACGGCCTGGGTGAGAAAGCGGGCGACCTGCAGCGCAACGGTAAGCGCTTCGAGATGCGCAACCTCGACGCCATGGGCTACAACGCGGCCAGCACCGACCCGCTGTATAAACACATCCCGTTTACCCTTACCCGCCGCGATGACGTGAGTTACGGCCTGTTCTACGACAACCTGAGCAGCTGCTGGTTGGATCTGGGCAACGAGATTGATAACTACCACACCGCCTACCGTCGCTGGCAGGCGGAAGCGGGTGATATCGATTACTACCTCTTTACCGGCAAACGGGTGCTGGACGTCACCAAAGCCTTTGTGCGCCTGACCGGGAAAACGCTGTTCGGGCCAAAGTGGAGCCTGGGCTACAGCGGGTCGACCATGCACTACACCGACGCGCCGGACGCACAAAACCAACTGATGAACTTTATTCGCCTGTGCGAAGAGCATGCGATCCCGTGCGACTCGTTCCAGCTCTCATCGGGTTATACCTCGATCAACGGCAAGCGCTATGTCTTTAACTGGAACCACGACAAAGTGCCGCAACCGAAGGTGATGACCCAGGCATTCCACGATGCGGGGCTGCGGCTGGCGGCAAACATCAAGCCGTGCCTGCTGCAGGACCACCCGCGCTATAGCGAAGTGGCGGAAAACGGCCTGTTCATTCGTGATTCAGAAACCGACGCACCAGAACGCTCCAGCTTCTGGGATGACGAAGGTTCCCACCTCGACTTTACCAACCCGCAGACGGTGAAATGGTGGCAGGAAGGGGTCACCACGCAGCTGCTGGAGATGGGGATCGACTCCACCTGGAACGATAACAACGAATACGAAGTGTGGGACGGCGAAGCGCGCTGCCATGGTTTTGGCAAGGAGATCGCCATCAAACACATCCGCCCGGTGATGCCGCTGCTGATGATGCGCGCCTCGCTGGAAGCGCAGCAGCGGTTTGCCCCGGAAAAGCGCCCGTATCTGATCTCCCGTTCCGGCTGCGCCGGGATGCAACGTTACGTTCAGACCTGGAGCGGCGATAACCGCACCAACTGGGACACCCTGCGCTATAACATCCGCATGGGGCTGGGTATGAGCCTGTCCGGGCTGTTTAACGTTGGTCATGACGTGGGCGGTTTTTCTGGCGACAAACCCGACGCCGAGCTGTTTGTCCGCTGGGTGCAGAACGGCGTGATGCACCCGCGCTTTACCATTCACTCGTGGAACGATGACCACACGGTAAACGAGCCGTGGATGTATCCGGGCGTCACCCCCGCTATTCGCGGTGCTATTGAGCTGCGCTATCGTCTGCTGCCGTATCTCTACACCCTGCTCTGGCAGGCACATGCCGATGACGAACCGATGCTGCGCCCAACCTTCCTCGACCACGAACACGATGCGCAGACCTTTGAAGAGTGCGACGAGTTCCTGCTGGGCCGGGACCTGCTGGTGGCAAGCGTGGTGGAGGCCGGACAGCGCGAGCGCCGTCTCTGGCTGCCGGATAACGAAACCGGCTGGTACGATTTTTACACCCACGCGTGGTACGCGGGCGGGCAGTGGATCGCTCTGGATGCACCGCTGGAAAAACTGCCGCTGCTGGTGCGCGCCGGTGCCGGTCTGCCGCTCAGCGAACGCATCACTCACGTCAGCGCGGAAAAAGACGACACCCGCGAGCTGAAGCTGTTCCCGGTCAAAGGCGTGGGCACCAACACCGGTCTGCTGTTTGAAGATGACGGTGAAAGCTGGGGCTATCAGAACGGCAATGCGCTGTGGGTAGAGTGGGAAATGGTGTGTGATGGGGCAACCATCAATTTGAAGATCACTGCGCGCGGAGATTATCGTCCGGCGTGGAAAGCACTGAAGGTGTCATTACCGGCGGGGGAAAAACGCAGGCTGCTGGTGAATGGGATTGAAGGGAGTGAGTGGGTGATGTAGTGCGGCCTGATGCCCTCACCCTAACCCTCTCCCACAGGGCTGAGGGTTCCCCAGAAAAATGAAAAGCACGATGAAGTGTGATCTACTGGTT
>NZ_JACASJ010000051.1:0-34385 GCF_013391025.1 Enterobacter sp. SECR19-1250
TCCATGTCACTTTGAGTGCCCACACAGATTGTCTGATAAATTGTTAAAGAGCAGTTGCGACGCGCTTCAGCGCTCTGTCGCGAGGTGGCGTATATTACGCTTTCCTCTTTCAGAGTCAACCCTGAATTTCAGGATTTTTTCTCTTCAACCGACCGGGCTGTTTGTGAAGTGATTCACATCCGCCGTGTCGATGGAGGCGCATTATAGGGAGTTCCCGAGCGACCGCAACCGAAAAGTTGCAAAAAGATGACTGACTGCTGTATTCCCCAGCAAAACCCCGCTTTATACCATTTTATACACAGACTTATCCACAATACAACGCGTAAGCTTCATAAGAACCCACGGATTGAGGGGGATAATCAACTATACTATTGGCAAATATTTTCCCTGACAGACAATATCTATGATCACACAACGCCTCACCCGAGACTGGCGCATTCCTGGCGCTGGCCTCATGACGCTGCTACTCCTTATTGCGGGCTTCACTCTGCACGCACACTGGGGGGCTTTCATCCAATGGTGTCTTGCTACGCAAATCACCCTGCACCGTTATCTGGTGATGTACCTGTTGCAGCTTAATAACCATCAGTACAGCGGTGGCTTATGGCTATTAACCGGCGCGTTCTTCTATGGCGTACTTCACGCTATCGGGCCGGGGCACGGCAAATTCATTGTCACGACCTATCTCAGTACAAATAAAGAGAGCGAACTGGCTGCCCGGGTCGTTCCTTTTTTTGGCAGTATGCTGCAGGGCGTCAGCGCCATTCTGTTTGTCTTTATTCTGGCGGTGGGGTTTAACCTGGCGTCCGGGGATATCAGTACCAGCCGCTGGTATGTCGAGAAGATAAGCGCGGTCCTCATTGGCGCATTCGGCGCGTTTATCATTTACCAGGCGCTGAAAAGCCTGCGCCCGCGCAGGATGGCAATCTCCGCCATCACGCCTCTTCACCAGCATGATGAACATTGTGGCTGCGGCCATCACGGCGTAGGGGCAGACCTTGCGCAGGGTGACTGGAAAACCCGTCTGGGTGTAATTCTGGCGATCGGCGCGCGTCCGTGCAGTGGGGCCATTATGATCCTGATGTTTTCGAATGCGCTGGGCATCGTCACCTGGGGAATGGCCGCGGTAATGACCATGTCGCTGGGAACCGCGCTGTCGATTATGGGGCTATCGCTGGCCGTGCGTTACGCCCGGGAGCGCACGGTCGCCTGGTTTGGTGGCGACACCTCGCTGAAGTGGCTGGTTCCGGCGGTCAAGATTGCTGGCGGGATTGTTCTGATCCTGTTTGCGACCATCCTGTTCCTGACGGTGATCCCCATCAGCGCCAATGGCGATTACATCGCAGCAGGATGCTAATAAAAGAAAACCCGCCAGCGGCGGGTTTTTTGATTACTCGTTGATGCGTGGATGTTGGTCCACCAGTCGGGAGCGTTTCTTCTGCAGTTCTTCAATCTCTGCGTCAATATCTTCAATCTTCTGCTCGACGTTATCGTAGTGCTCGCGCAGGATCTCTTTCGCTTCCTGAATATCCGATGCCGCAGGCGTCGCCCCTTTCAGAGGACGGTTCGCCGTCTCCTTCATGGTAATACCCGTAATCAAACCAATCACCGCGATAACCATCAGGTAATAAGCGGGCATCATCAGGTTTTGCGTGCTTTCCACCAGAGAGGCGGCAAGCGTCGGCGTCAGACCGGCAATCAGAACCGAGATGTTAAAGGCCGCCGCCAGCGCACTGTAGCGAATATGCGTCGGGAACATGGCCGGTAGTGTAGAGGCCATCACCCCGATGAAGCAGTTGAGGATCACCGCCAGCATCAGCAAGCCGGCAAAAATCAGGCCCAGCACATTGCTGTTAATCAGAATGAATGCCGGAATAGCAAGGGCAAACAGCGCAACGCTACCCAGAATAATGAACGGTCGACGGCCAAAGCGGTCACTCAACAGCCCCATAATCGGTTGCACAAACAGCATACCCACCATGATGGCGATAATGATCAGCACACCGTGGTCTTCCGAGTAGTGCAGGTTATGCGACAGATAGCTCGGCATGTAGGTCAGCAGCATGTAGTAAGTCACGTTCGTAGAGATCACCAGGCCGATACAGACCAGCAGGCTGCGCCAGTGTTTGGTCGCGATCTCTTTAAAGGAGACTTTCGGGCCATCCTGCAGACCTTCGCGGTCACCCTGCTCAAGCTTATCAACGTGCTGCTGGAACGCAGGCGTCTCTTCAAGCGCATGACGCAGGTACAGGCCAATGATCCCCAGCGGCAGCGCGAGGAAGAACGGAATACGCCAGCCCCATTCAAGGAAGTTCGCCTCACCAACCACAGTTGAAATCAGCACCACCACGCCCGCCCCCATGACGAACCCGGCAATGGAACCAAAGTCCAGCCAGCTTCCCATAAAGCCACGTTTACGGTCCGGGGAGTACTCTGCAACGAAGATCGAGGCACCGGTATATTCTCCCCCTACGGAGAATCCCTGAGCCATCTTACAGAGCAGCAGCAATATTGGCGCCCAGATGCCAATCGAAGCATAAGACGGGATCAGGCCGATACAGAATGTACTGATCGACATAATGACAATGGTGATGGCCAGGATCTTCTGACGACCATATTTATCACCAAGCATACCGAAGAACAGACCACCCAGCGGGCGAATGAGGAAGGGAACCGAGAACGTACCCAGCGCGGCAATCATCTGCAGGCTGGGGTCAGCGCCGGGGAAGAACACTTTACCTAACGCATAGGCCACGAAGCCGTAGACACCAAAATCGAACCATTCCATCGCATTACCGAGCGAGGCGGCAGTGATCGCTTTACGCAGTTTTGCATCATCGATGATGGTGACGTCGCGAAGCGTGATGGGTTTAATCTTTTTCCTTCTAAGCATAGCTTTCCTCGTAGACTCAGCCCTGTCCATTTCACCGGCCATCTGGTGAACCGTGAAACGGGGATCCGCTCCATGCGAATCGCCTTATTCAAGCGTAGCAGGTTTACTTACATTGACGTTTTACGTCGATACAACCGAACCTGTTGACGCCTGTCTGGGCAGTTAATGACCTTTTTACCCTACCAGCGTTTATATTTGTGATCAACTTCACATATATTTTTCCGTATCGTCAATTGAGTTCAATATTTGTCAATTGCCGCCAATCAGCTCTTTCTTATCCACCAAAAAAGAACATGCTCACGCACGTTATTATCGCCTGCACAACAATTCTCAAAACCATACTGCGTCACATCAGATTTACATAAATTTTAAATATTAAAACGCGGTTCGAATATTTACGCCGAATATGTGATAGAGATAACTAAAACACTGTTTTATTTTCATTGAATCATCATTCCAATGATCGCATGATAAATCCGAACGCAACGTCCAGCGGGCTTTTGAGCGGCATGAATCAAGAGCGCGCGATTAATTTCCCTGAAAGGATAACGAAGCGCCAGGCTAAGCATCCTTTCAATTAACTGAATTTGTTGATTTTATTTTCGATAGCATTCCGTCCGCCACGCGGGACACGATGTGAGGGTTGTACATGAAGATTAAAGCCACAATAGAACGCATCCCCGGCGGGATGATGCTGGTTCCTCTGGTGCTTGGCGCCATTCTGAATACCCTGGCACCTGATACCGGTGCTTATTTTGGTGGTTTCACAAAAGGAATGATTACGGGAACCGTGCCCATTCTGGCCGTCTGGTTCTTTTGTATTGGAGCATCTATTAACCTGCGGGCAACGGGTACCGTATTACGTAAATCCGGAACGCTGGTTATAACGAAAATTGCGGTTGCCTGGGTTGTGGCAATGGTCTGTGCACTGTTCATTCCGGAGAATGGCATTCAGACCGGATTCTTCGCCGGATTATCCGTTCTGGCCATTGTCTCCGCGATGGATATGACTAACGGTGGGCTCTATGCCAGCCTGATGAACCAGTACGGCACAAAAGAGGAGTCTGGCGCCTTTGTGCTGATGTCTCTGGAGTCCGGTCCGCTGATGACGATGTTGATTCTGGGCTCGGCGGGGCTGGCCTCGTTTGAACCACACCACTTTGTCGGCGCGATCCTGCCTTTCCTGATCGGTTTTGCGCTGGGGAATCTGGACCACGATCTGCGCGATTTCTTCAGCAAAGCCACGCCGGTGCTGATCCCGTTCTTCGGCTTCGCGCTGGGGAATACCATTAACCTGAAGGTGATACTCGATACCGGTCTGCTGGGTATTGTCCTGGGCGTGGCTGTTATCATTATCACCGGCATTCCGCTGATCATTGCCGATCGCGTAATTGGCGGAGGAAACGGAACGGCAGGTGTAGCCGCCTCTTCAGCCGCCGGGGCCGCCGTGGCGAATCCGGTGATCATTGCCCAGATTAACCCGGCTTTCGAACCGGTTGCGGCCTCGGCAACGGCGCTGGTTGCCGCCAGCGTGATCGTCACCGCCATTCTGGTGCCCATCATCACGGCCCTGTATGCGAAGCGCTTCGGCAATCTCCCCGAGCCGGATACAGAACCGAAAGCGGTAGAGCTTCATCATTAACGCACCGCATAAGACCGGCCCCTCTCCCCACCGGGTGAGGGGTTCAACCAAAAATTTCTTCCACCATCCCATCCACCAGCCGCTTTGCCGAACAGAGTCTCGGCATACCCAGCGCGACCGTTTGCCAGTTTTGGGTTACTGACCAGCTCACCGGGTGGCTGTCCGCCTGACACCAGTCCCCCAGCCAGCCCAGCATATCTTTATGATCGATGCTCCCCGGCGTAGAGGGGGTTGTGAGCCACTGGTGATAAAAATGGCGGGTAGTGGGAGAAGCATTGATCCCCTGCGCCAGATAATTTGCCGCCATGCTGCGCAGGTTATCCTTGAGCATTGCCGCCACGTCCGCATTCGCCAGACGACAGGCATCGCCAAATGCTCCCCAGCGCAGCTCTTCCAGCACAATGTAGCAACGCCCGGCCAGCGACCAGCCATCATAGTGACCGGCCCGCCAGCGGGTAAAAATCTGCTCGCTATGCTCGCCCGCCTGGACCGTTAACCCACGCTGGGACAACGCCTTTTCTTTATAGGCTGCGCGTTGAAGAAAATGGGAAGAGAGTTCAGCGTACTGCTGAACCAGGCCCGGCGAGGGCTGCGTACGCAGAGAGGTTTGCTGGCGCAGGGCAACCAGTTTATCGGCCATACGCGTCAGCGCGAGATGCCCCGGATCCAGCATGCCGGCCAGCTTTTCCGCCAGCCCCAGGCGCAGAGCCGCATTTTCGTTGAGCATTCCCGCCATTGCCCACGGTCGCAGCCGGGTGTGCGTCATGATCTCCTGCGTCAAACGCTCACGAAACTGCAGCTGTTGCGGCCCCAGATGGGTATGACGCGGCGCGTCTACCCCCTGGACCAGATCGACCATAAATTTAGGATGGATACACTCCAGCGTCCGCCCGGGACCGTCCAGTAGCTGTGTTGTCATGGTTGCTCTGCCGCGAAAAGAGTTTGAATATCATCGCGTAACAGTCGGGTATCTTCCTGAATCCACGTCGCAGTCGTGATACTTTGTTTCAACAGCTGGCTGAGCGATCGGGTCGAATGCTCATTTTGCTGACGGACTGCGAGGCTATCACGCAAGCTTTCCTGTAACCCGGCAAGGCATAACGAAAATTCTGCAAAGCACGTTGCCATACCCGCCGTAACAGAGACATCGACCTGCGCGGTTAAAGCTTTACGGATTTGTTCACAAAATTGATCAATATGCTGCATAAACTTGTCATGCAGCTGCGCAATATCAATAACGTATCGCGTGCGCGTCGCCACATAATCTTCCCAGCCCCAGCCAGGATTGTTCAGCCAGCGCGACACCGTTTCCCGTACACTTCCCGCAGCCGATGGCTGGCCTGCCGGACGGGTATCCTCCGCGATGGCATCAGTAAACAGCGCCCGCGTATTGAAGTTCAGCTGATTTGCCTGAAATGCCGGGAAACTGATCCGCGCCCGAAAACCGGCATGGCTGAGCTGCTCTTTAATACGCAGCTCAATGGGCCGCATCGCCTCATTCAGCGAACGCGCCAGCGTAGACTCCAGCTGATCGAAGCGAAGCGCCAGCTCCCGGCTGATTTTCGACTGTGCGTCCAGCATGACCTGCTCGCAGGCGGAGCGGATGCTGTTCAGTACCGTTTGCGCCTGCCTTTCATCATCCAGCACCAGCTGCGTCAGCGCCTCCGGCGCATCCTGCCGATGATTCAGCGGATCAATACCTGCCAAATCAAGTAGCGTGTGGCTGTTGAAGATATGGCCAATCGCCTGCTGAAGGGCTCCTTTCTGCAACGCCATAAAATCGTCAGTGGCGTGGAGGGCCTGCTCCACTTCGTGTTTGACTTCTTCGCTGGCCACGCGCTGCCGTGTCTGCAACAGAGCCATATCCTCTTCAAGACGCGTAATATTCAGCTCCAGCGATTCAAAGGCCACCGTCAGGGCCTGATAGCGAAAATCGAGATACTCTCTGGCATTTTGGGCATAGTTGAGCAGCTTATGCGACGCCGAACGCAGCGCAAATAACGACGCATTGGCATAGGCGGCGTAAATCAGTTTGCGGATAGGTTGTTCAAATAACGAATCTTCCCACAACAAATCAGCCGCATGGCGAATATGTTCGATATCATCCAGGTCCGCCGTACGCCAGCGACGCCCCAGCGCGGCCTCGGCAAAGTCCTGTACCCAGCGCTGTTCCTGGTGATCCGGTAGCTGCCCATGGTTCGCCATCTCATAGCGGGCGCGGTTTGCCAGATAGGCCCACATCGACGAAACAGGGTAAATTTGTCCCGGAGAGATGTTCCCTTTCATTAAGGTCCCGGAGATCATCGCCCTGACCTGCTCTTCATCGTCGCTGTTGCGATCCTTCTGGTCGAATTTATTCACCAGCGCATACAAAGGCACCGATTTTCCCGCTACCGAAATGGCCTGACGAACCTCTTCATCAGAAATCGATTTGAGCTGGGTATAGTCCATCACCGCCAGCACCGCGGAGGCGCGGGACAACTGTTCGGTGAGCATTTTTTGCAGATGGGGCTGCCCGGCTTCATTTGGCCCAGGCGTGTCCAGCAGCGTCAGCTGCCCCAGGTGCGCATCCAGACCCGCAAGATGCACAAACTCCACCTCAATCACCGGTATATGTTCTATCGCCGCGTACTCTGAGAACGGGAAGGCCACGTCCAGCGCCTGAGAGAGCCTCACCAGGTCGTTCAGGCTTTTCAGACAATGAAATATCGGCTGCGCCCCAAGGTGGTGTTTCTCGAAAGCCTCGCCTCTTTCGATTCTCTCCAGCAGCGTATTCATGTCTTTATCGATTTCCAGACGCTGCGCCAGCTTGCCGCGATCGTCATCGCAGAGCTTTTTCTGTAGCAGTTGGATCAGATCATCAATGGGAGAGACATGCGTAAAATGCAGTACCGGCTCTTTCTGGCCCGGCGTATGACGAATAAGGGTCGGGAGCGCCGTCATCGGACGGTTGCGGTTGGGCAATACTTCGGTGCCCACAATCGCATTAATGGTGGTCGATTTCCCCGCCTTCATGGTTCCAACAATAGCCAGCACCATTTCCAGACGGGTTATTTTGCGCAATTCACTATTCAGCATCGCCTGCTGTGCTTCGACACCACGCGCGCTAAAATGCAAAGGTAAAACGTTGTTCTTTTCACCCGTAATGGCCGTCGCGGTACTCTCCAGAATCGCTATCGGCATTGATTTCAAGGTATCAAGGTTTTGCAGGGCGAGTTGTAGCAACCGTTCTGCTTCCTGGCTTAATTCAAAAATTGTCTGTGTGTGCATGATAAAAGCCTTTCCTTAACGCAAATTTATTACTTTTATTAAGCCACCGGGTTTTAATTATGTTTTTCGGCTTATATGATCACGTGTGGAAAACATGTTCACCGAAATATAACTGATTGAAGACAATCAGAAATAAATCGCTATCCTTGCATGGCGTGAAAAGCTTTTCTCCTGACCTGATAGTCAAAAGATAAAAAGCGTAGCCCATTTTTAAGAAACTTCAGGATATATCATCATTATTTACCCACCTAAAAAGAGAGGGAATGGTTCAGCGTCATAACAGATGTACGACGACGAAAACCGGCGATAAATAACAATGTGTCGCTTCACCTTATCCGAAATGGCGGAACGTAGCAATTTGCCGCAATAAAATATTCGATATATTCAGTGTCAATTCTTCCCAACACGTTAATGGCGTTAGCATCGCTTAACCGACTGACAGAAAGTGTCACCCGCAACACGCTTTTCGGTTTTTTTTATTAAACAATATCACCGACAATCGTGTGGATTTGCGTTATACTTGCCCTCTTTTTCGGCGCTCTGCCGTCATTTTGCTGGCACTTTCCAGCG
This sequence comes from Enterobacter sp. SECR19-1250, assembly GCF_013391025.1. Classification (NCBI taxonomy): domain Bacteria; kingdom Pseudomonadati; phylum Pseudomonadota; class Gammaproteobacteria; order Enterobacterales; family Enterobacteriaceae; genus Enterobacter; species Enterobacter sp. SECR19-1250. Next base: position 8,376 of record NZ_JACASJ010000051.1, read on the forward strand.
TGTTAAGCACTTTTTTGAGGATACCCCCGATGCAACTTCCATACTGCCCGAAATGCAATTCTGAATACACCTATGAAGATAATGGCATGTTCATTTGCCCGGAATGCGCCCACGAATGGAACGACGCAGAGCAGTCACAGGATGCTGACGTGCTGATTGTAAAAGATGCTAACGGTAACCTGCTGGCAGATGGCGACAGCGTCACCGTCGTCAAAGACCTGAAGGTTAAAGGCAGCTCTTCCATGCTGAAGATCGGGACCAAAGTGAAGAATATCCGTCTGGTTGAAGGCGATCATAATATCGACTGCAAAATTGACGGTTTTGGTCCAATGAAACTGAAATCTGAGTTTGTGAAAAAGAACTGATTTGCCCGCCCGGTGGCGCTTCGCTTACCGGGCACACACCCACTACACTTAATGGGCTTTTCTTACGTGAGGTAAAGATTATGCCGTTAAGTCCCTACATCTCTTTCGCCGGCAACTGCGCAGAGGTAACCGCCTTTTATCAGCAGGCCGTCGGCGCAGAACTCCTCTATAAAATCACCTTCGGCGAAATGCCAAAAAGCGAGAGCAGCGAAGAAGGCTGCCCGTCTGGCATGCAGTTCCCGGACTCCGCTATAGCCCACTCCAACGTTCGCATTGCGGGCAGCGATATCATGATGAGCGATGGCCTGCCGCCGGGCAGTAAGGCGCAGTATGCCGGATTCACGCTGGTTCTCGACACACAGGATGTCAATGAAGGCAAACGCTGGTTCGACAATCTCGCGGATGGCGGAAATATTGAAATGGCCTGGCAGGAGACCTTCTGGGCGCACGGTTTCGGTAAGGTCACCGACAAATACGGCGTGCCGTGGATGATTAACGTCGTTAAGCAGCAACAAAGTTCGTAGGCCGGATAAGCGCAGCGCATCCGGCAACAACCCCGGGTGGCGCTGCGCTGACCGGGCCTGGAAAGATTGTCATCGTTTTCACTTCAACTCTTCAAACTCCCGCAACCTGCACTTAACCCAAATGTCATATTGATGCGCCAGCATGAGGCCACATTTATTGTGAGGCCCAGCATATGCAAACCGTCATCCGCGTAGAGAAACTGAGCAAGACCTTTCATCACAACAAGGCTCTGCATGCCGTTGATCTGACCGTCCAGCAGGGCGACATGGTAGCGCTGCTGGGGCCATCCGGTTCAGGTAAATCCACCCTATTGCGTCACTTAAGCGGCCTGATTACCGGCGATAGCATCCCGGAAAGCCACGTCGAACTGCTGGGCAACACCGTACAGCGCGCAGGGCGACTGGCGCGGGATATCCGCAAAAGCCGCGCGCAGACAGGCTGCATCTTCCAGCAATTTAATCTGGTAAATCGACTGACGGTGCTGGAGAACGTGCTGATTGGCGCGCTCGGCAGCACCCCATTCTGGCGCACCTGTCTGCGCTGGTTCTCCCCATTACAGAAGCAAGAGGCGTTGCGGGCACTCACCCGCGTAGGCATGGCGCACTTCGCCCATCAGCGCGTCTCCACCCTCTCCGGTGGACAACAGCAGCGCGTGGCCATCGCCCGTGCCCTGATGCAGAAAGCGAAAATCATCCTTGCCGACGAGCCCATCGCCTCGCTGGATCCGGAATCCGCCCGCATCGTGATGGAAACCCTGCATGACATTAACCAGAACGACGGCATCACCGTGGTGGTAACGCTGCATCAGGTGGATTACGCCCTGCGCTACTGCGAGCGCATTGTCGCCCTGCGTCAGGGACATGTGTTCTTTGATGGCGCAAGCCACCAGTTTGATAACGAACGTTTTGACCATCTCTACCGCAGCATTAACCGTGTCGAAGAGAACGCGAAGGCTGCATAACGTCCCCACTACGAGGAATGGAAATGAGCTATAAAACGGTTGCCGCGCTGGCTTTTACCAGCATGTTCAGCATCAGCACCCTGTTAAGCCCTGCGTACGCCGAGGAGCAGGAAAAAGCGCTGAACTTTGGCATTATTTCGACGGAATCACAGCAGAACCTGAAGCCTCAGTGGGAACCCTTCCTGAAAGATATGGAAACCAAACTGGGGATCAAAGTAAACGCCTTCTTCGCCCCGGATTACGCGGGCATCATCCAGGGGATGCGCTTTAACAAAGTGGACATCGCCTGGTATGGCAACCTCTCCGCCATGGAAGCGGTGGATCGTGCAAACGGCCAGGTCTTTGCCCAGACCGTTGCTGCCGATGGCTCTCCGGGTTACTGGAGCGTGCTGATCGTCAACAAAGACAGCCCGATCAATAACCTCAACGATATGCTCGCCAAACGCAAAGAACTGACCTTCGGCAACGGCGATCCGAACTCCACTTCTGGCTTCCTGGTGCCGGGCTATTACGTCTTCGCCAAAAATAATGCCTCTGCCAGCGATTTCAAACGCACCGTCAATGCCAGCCATGAAACCAACGCCCTGGCCGTGGCCAACAAGCAGGTGGACGTCGCCACCAACAACACCGAAAACCTCGACAAGCTGAAGACCTCCGCACCGGACAAGCTGAAAGAGCTGAAGGTGATCTGGAAATCCCCTCTTATCCCGGGAGACCCGATTGTCTGGCGCAAAAACCTCTCTGAAGGCACCAAGGACAAGGTGTACGACTTCTTTATGACCTACGGCAAAACGCCGGAAGAGAAAGCCGTGCTGACGCGTCTGGGCTGGGCACCGTTCCGCCCGTCGAGCGACCTGCAGCTGGTCCCGATTCGCCAGCTGGCGCTGTTTAAAGAGATGCAGGGCGTGAAGGACAACAAGGGGCTTAAAGACGAGGAGAAGACCAGCAAAGTGGCAGCTATTCAGGCCCAGCTGGAAGACCTGGACCGCCTGACCGCCGCGCTTGGTGCAATGACCAGTGTGAATAAAGCGGTGCAGTAACGCTTTTCTCCCTCTCCCTGTGGGAGAGGGCCGGGGTGAGGGCATCAGCGCGCACATTTCCCCCTCACCCTAACCCTCTCCCTCAGGGAGAGGGAACTAAACACAAAGGAGTCAACATGCAAACCATCACCCTCCCACCGCCGAAACGCAGCTGGTTCTCGCTATTTAGCTGGGCCATCCTGCTGGCGGTGCTGGTTATATCCTGGAAGGGCGCGGAGATGGATCCGCTGCTGCTGTTTAAAGACGCCGGTAACATGGCCACCTTCGCTGCCGACTTCTTCCCGCCCGATTTTAGCCAGTGGCAGGACTATCTCGGCGAAATGGCTGTCACCCTGCAAATCGCCGTCTGGGGGACCGCCCTGGCCGTCATCCTCTCCATTCCGTTTGGCCTGATGAGCGCGGAAAACATCGTTCCGTGGTGGATTTATCAGCCGATGCGCCGCCTGATGGACGCCTGCCGCGCCATTAACGAAATGGTGTTCGCGATGCTGTTCGTGGTCGCCGTGGGTCTGGGGCCGTTCGCGGGGGTGATGGCGCTGTTCATCCACACCACCGGCGTGCTCTCCAAGCTGCTTTCCGAAGCCGTGGAAGCCATTGAACCCGGCCCGGTCGAAGGTATTCGCGCCACCGGCGCCAACAAAATTGAAGAGATCCTTTACGGCGTGCTGCCTCAGGTCATGCCGCTGCTGATCTCCTATTCACTCTACCGCTTCGAATCTAACGTCCGTTCCGCCACCGTCGTCGGCATGGTCGGCGCAGGCGGCATCGGCGTCACCCTGTGGGAGGCGATCCGCGGTTTCCAGTTCCAGCAAACCTGCGCCCTGATGGTACTCATCATCATCACCGTCAGCCTGCTGGATTTCCTCTCTCAACGTTTGCGTAAGCACTTCATCTGAGAAGCGAGGCTTTGATTGGTATGCACTTATCCAGACATCCGACCAGTTATCCTACCCGCTGGCAAGAGATTGCAGCAAAGCTCGAAGTGGAGCTGCGCACCCATTATCGCTGCGGAGACTACCTGCCAGCCGAACAGCAGCTTGCAGACCGCTATGAAGTGAATCGCCACACCCTGCGCCGCGCCATCGATCAGCTGGTTGAGCGCGGATGGGTACAGCGCCGTCAGGGCGTCGGCGTGCTGGTGCTGATGCGCCCGTTCGACTACCCGCTCAATGCCCAGGCGCGCTTTAGTCAGAACCTGCTCGACCAGGGAAGCCATCCCACCAGCGAAAAACTGCTCTCCGTGCTGCGTCCGGCCTCCAGCCATGTAGCCGATGCGCTGGGTATTCAGGAGGGCGACAACGTTGTGCATCTGCGCACCCTGCGCCGGGTCAATGGCGTGGCAGTCTGCCAGATAGATCACTACTTCAGCGACCTGAGCCTCTGGCCGGTGCTGCAACACTTCTCCAGCGGTTCACTGCATGACTTTTTGCAGGACGCCACGGGTCTTGTGCTCAAACGTACCCAGACGCGTATCAGCGCCCGCCGCGCGCAGGCGAAAGAGAGCAAGGTGCTGGAGATCCCCAACATGGCTCCGCTGCTCTGCGTGCGCACCCTCAACCACCGTGACGGCGAGATCAACGCAACGGAGTACTCCGTCAGCCTGACCCGCGCCGACATGATTGAATTCACCATGGAGCACTGAATGCATTTCGACACCTCCACCCGTCAGCGCTGGATGCGCGCCCTGGCCCATAGCCAGCCTGCTGCACTGGCGAGCCGCATGAACGCGCTTAACCTGACGCCAGACTATGAAACGCTCCGCGCGCCGGAAATTGGCCTGGTACAGATCCAGGCAAGAATGGGCGGTACCGGGGAGCGCTTTTTCGCCGGTGATGCCGCCCTCACCCGCGCGGTCATTCGTCTGAGCAGCGGCACGCTGGGTTACAGCTACGTGCTCGGTCGCGATAAACCGCACGCCGAGCGCTGCGCGGTGATCGACGCCCTGCTGCAGGAACAACCCCATTTCCAGACCCTGATGGAAACCCTGATTGCCCCGCTGGAAGCCGACCTCGCCGCGCGCACTGCCGCACGTCAGGCGCAAGTCAATACCAGCCGGGTCGACTTCTTTACGCTTGTTCGCGGAGATAACGCATGACGCTTCAACCCGCTTTTACCCTGGCCGTCCAGGATGCCCAACACAGTTTTCGTCGCCTGCTGAAAGCCATGAGCGAGCCTGGCGTGATTGTCTCCCTGCATCAGCTCTCCCAGGGCTGGCTGCCGCTGAACCTGGCGACCACCAGCGTACTGCTGACCCTCGCCGACAACGATACCCCGGTGTGGCTTTCGGGGACGTTATCCAATGACATCGCCAGCCAGAATCTGCGTTTTCACACTAACGCCCCGCTGGTTGAGCAGCCCCGTCAGGCGGTGTTTGCCGTTGCCGATGAGCAAATCAGCCATGAGCAGCTCAATGCCCTGAGTGAAGGCAGCGCGGTAGCACCGGAGACCAGCGCCACGCTGATCCTGCAGGTCGCCAGCCTGAGCGGTGGTCGCATGCTGCGCCTGACCGGGGCGGGGATTGCCGACGAACGCATGGTCGCGCCACAGCTGCCGGAATGCATTATTCATGAGCTGACCGAACGCCCGCATCCGTTCCCGCTGGGTATTGACCTGATCCTGACCTGCGGCGAGCGCCTGCTGGCGATCCCGCGAACCACCCACGTGGAGGTGTGCTGATGTACGTTGCCGTCAAAGGGGGCGAGAAGGCTATCGCCGCCGCCCATGCGCTACAGGCGCACAGACGACGGGGTGATGAACAGCTTCCCGAGCTGAGCGTCGCCCAGATTGAGCAGCAGTTGAACCTGGCGGTGGATCGGGTGATGACCGAAGGCGGCGTCGCCGACCGCGAGCTGGCGGCGCTGGCGCTGAAGCAGGCCAGCGGCGACAATGTCGAAGCCATCTTTTTGCTGCGCGCCTGGCGCACCACCGTTCCCCGCCTGGCGGTGAGCGAGCCGGTCAATACGGCAGAAATGCGCCTGGAGCGGCGAATTTCCGCCGTTTATAAAGATATTCCCGGCGGCCAGCTCCTTGGCCCTACGTACGACTACACCCACCGCCTGCTGGATTTCACCCTGCTGGCGAACGGCGAAACGCCGACGCTCAGCACCACGGAGACCGGGCAGGAAGCATCTCCGCACGTCTTTAGCCTGCTGGCGAAGCAGGGTCTGGCAAAGGCTGAAGAAGAGACCGGAGCGCAACCCGACGACATCACCCGCACGCCTCCCGTTTACCCCTGTTCACGCTCGTCTCGCCTGCAGCAGCTGATGCGCGGGGACGAAGGCTATCTGCTGGCGCTGGCCTATTCAACGCAGCGCGGCTACGGGCGTAACCACCCGTTTGCGGCGGAGATTCGCAGCGGCTATCTCGACGTCGAAATCATCCCCGAAGAGCTGGGTTTTGCTGTGAACGTCGGTGAACTGCCAATGACCGAGTGTGAAATGGTGAATGGTTTTGTCGCACCTGACGACGACATCCCACACTTTACCCGCGGTTACGGGCTGGTCTTTGGCATGAGCGAGCGTAAAGCCATGGCGATGGCGCTGGTTGACCGCGCCCTGCAGGCGCCGGACTACGGCGAACAGATTTCCGGCCCGGCACAGGACGAAGAGTTCGTGCTGGCCCATGCGGATAACGTCGAGGCGGCGGGCTTTGTTTCGCACCTCAAGCTGCCGCATTACGTTGACTTCCAGGCCGAACTGGAACTGCTGAAACGTCTGCAACGGGAGCGTGAAAATGGCTAACCTAAGCGGCTACAACTTTGCTTATCTGGACGAGCAAACCAAACGCATGATCCGCCGCGCCATCCTGAAAGCGGTCGCTATCCCCGGCTATCAGGTGCCGTTTGGTGGTCGTGAAATGCCGATGCCTTACGGCTGGGGCACCGGGGGCATTCAGCTTACCGCCAGCGTCATCGGTGAGTCAGACGTGCTGAAGGTCATCGACCAGGGAGCCGACGACACCACCAACGCCGTGTCGATTCGCAACTTCTTTAAGCGCGTGACGGGCGTCAACACCACCGAAAAAACCGAAGATGCGACGCTTATCCAGACCCGCCACCGCATTCCCGAAACGCCGCTCACTGAAGATCAGATTTTGATTTTCCAGGTGCCGATCCCGGAGCCGCTGCGCTTTATTGAGCCGCGCGAAACCGAAACCCGCACCATGCACGCCCTGGAAGAGTACGGGGTGATGCAGGTGAAGCTGTATGAAGATATCGCCCGCTTCGGCCATATCGCCACCACCTACGCCTACCCGGTGAAGGTCAACGGGCGCTACGTGATGGATCCGTCGCCGATCCCGAAATTCGACAACCCGAAAATGGACATGATGCCTGCCCTGCAGCTGTTCGGTGCCGGGCGCGAAAAGCGCATCTACGCCGTCCCGCCCTACACCCGCGTGGAGAGTCTCGATTTCGATGACCACCCGTTCACGGTGCAGGAGTGGGACGAGCCGTGCGCCATCTGCGGCTCGAAGCATAGCTATCTGGATGAAGTGGTGCTGGATGATACGGGCAAGCGGATGTTTGTCTGCTCCGACACCGATTACTGCCGCCAACAGAGTGAGGCGAATAGCCAATGAAACCGCTGCTTTCAGTGAACAACCTGACCCACCTTTACGCGCCGGGCAAAGGCTTCAGCGACGTCTCGTTCGAGCTGTGGCCGGGCGAGGTGCTGGGGATTGTCGGTGAATCCGGCTCGGGTAAAACCACCCTGCTGAAGTCCATCTCCGCGCGCCTGGCCCCGCAGAACGGCGAGATTTTGTATGAGGGCGCCTCCCTCTATGGCATGAGCGAGGCTGAACGTCGCCGCCTGCTGCGCACCGAATGGGGCGTGGTACATCAGCATCCGCTGGACGGGCTGCGTCGTCAGGTCTCGGCGGGAGGCAATATCGGCGAACGGCTGATGGCGACCGGCGCGCGGCACTACGGCAACATCCGGGAAACCGCACAGCGCTGGCTGACCGATGTGGAGATCCCCGCCTCGCGCATCGACGATTTGCCCACCACCTTCTCCGGCGGCATGCAGCAGCGCCTGCAGATCGCCCGTAACCTGGTCACCCACCCGAAGCTGGTGTTTATGGATGAACCCACCGGTGGGCTGGACGTCTCCGTGCAGGCGCGCCTGCTCGACCTGCTGCGCGGCCTGGTGGTGGAGCTGAACCTGGCGGTGGTGATTGTCACCCATGATCTGGGCGTCGCTCGCCTGCTGGCAGACCGTCTGCTGGTAATGAAGCAAGGTCAGGTGGTGGAAAGTGGGTTAACCGACCGCGTGCTCGACGATCCGCTCCATCCTTACACCCAGCTGCTGGTGTCATCCGTGTTGCAGAATTGAGGGCGCCACCCGGCAAAACGAACGCCGTACCTTGTAGGCCGGGTAAGCGAAGCGCCACCCGGCAAGAAAACGCCACGAGGCCAAAATGATCCACGTAGAAAACGTAAGTAAGACCTTTGTGCTCCACCAGCAAAACGGCGTGCGTCTGCCGGTGCTGCAAAATGCCTCTCTGAAGGTGAACAGCGGCGAATGCGTGGTGCTGCACGGCCACTCCGGCAGCGGAAAATCCACCCTGCTGCGCTCCCTGTACGCCAACTATCTGCCGGACGAGGGGCACATTCATATTCGCCATGCCGATGAATGGGTCGACCTGGTTCAGGCCCCCGCGCGTAAGGTGCTGGAAGTCCGCCGCTCGACGATCGGCTGGGTGAGCCAGTTTCTGCGGGTGATCCCGCGGATCTCCGCTCTGGATGTGGTCATGCAGCCGCTGCTGGATCTCGGTGTGCCGCGCGAAACCTGCGCCGCCAAAGCCGCCAGCCTGCTGACGCGCCTCAATGTGCCCGAGCGCCTCTGGCATCTTGCCCCGTCGACCTTTTCCGGCGGCGAGCAGCAGCGCGTGAATATCGCTCGCGGGTTTATCGTCGACTATCCGATTTTACTTCTTGATGAACCCACCGCTTCGCTCGACAGCAAAAACAGCGCGGCAGTGGTGGAACTGATCGCACAGGCCAAAGCGCGCGGCGCGGCGATCGTCGGGATCTTCCACGACGAGAGCGTTCGCAACCGCGTGGCGGACAGATTGCACCCGATGGGGACAAACGTATGATTATCAATAACGTCAAGCTGGTGCTGGAAGATGAGGTCATCGACGGCTCGATGGAGATCCGCGACGGCGCGATCCGCGCGTATGCCGAAACCCGAAGCCATTTGCCCGAAGCGATGGACGGCGAAGGCGGCTGGCTGCTGCCAGGGCTGATTGAGCTGCACACCGATAATCTGGATAAATTCTTCACCCCACGGCCGAAGGTGGACTGGCCCGCCCATTCGGCAATGAGCAGCCACGACGCGCTGATGGTTGCCAGCGGCATCACCACCGTGCTGGATGCGGTGGCGATTGGTGACGTGCGCGACGGCGGCGATCGGCTGGAGAATCTGGAAAAGATGATCAACGCCGTGGAAGAGACGCAAAAGCGCGGTCTTAACCGCGCCGAACATCGCCTGCACCTGCGCTGCGAGTTGCCGCATCACACCACCCTGCCGCTGTTTGAAAAGCTGGTAGACCGCGAGCCAGTGTCGCTGGTCTCGTTGATGGACCACTCGCCGGGGCAGCGCCAGTTCGCCAGCCTCGAAAAATACCGCGAGTATTACCAGGGCAAATATTCTCTTAACGATGTGGAGATGGCGCGCTACGAGGAAGAGCAGCTGGCGCTGGCGGCACAGTGGTCACAGCCGAACCGTGTTTCGATTGCCGCAATGTGCCGGGACCGTAGCATCGCGCTGGCCAGCCATGATGATGCCACGCACGATCATGTCCGCGAATCCCACCAGCTTGGCAGCGTGATCGCTGAATTTCCTACCACGTTTGAGGCGGCAGAAGCCTCCCGCGCACACGGCATGAACGTGCTGATGGGGGCACCGAATATTGTGCGCGGCGGCTCGCATTCCGGCAACGTGGCGGCAAGCAAACTCGCCTCGCTCGGCCTGCTGGATATTCTCTCTTCCGACTACTACCCCGCCAGCCTGCTGGACGCCGCCTTCCGCGTCGCGGATGACGACAGCAACTGCTTCACGCTGTCGCAGGCGATTCGCCTGGTAACGAAGAACCCGGCATCGGCGCTTAATCTTCACGACCGGGGCGAGATAGCCGAAGGAAAACGGGCGGATCTGGTGCTGGCCCACCGTAAGGGCGAGCACATCCATATCGACCACGTCTGGCGTCAGGGAAAACGGGTGTTCTGATGGGAAGAGTCATCTGGTTAATGGGGCCCTCCGGCTCCGGGAAGGACAGCCTGCTGTCCGCCTTACGGCAACGGGAACACCCGCAGCTGCTGGTCGCACATCGCTATATTACCCGGGCGGCGAATGCCGGTAGTGAAAACCATATCGCCCTGAGCGAACAGGAATTTTTCACTCGCGCCGGGCAGAATCTGCTGGCGCTCAGCTGGCACGCCAACGGCTACTACTACGGGATCGGCATTGAGATCGACCTGTGGCTACACGCGGGTTTTGACGTGCTGGTCAACGGCTCCCGTGCGCATCTGCCCCAGGCACGCGCCAGGTATGCCTCGGCGCTGCTGCCGGTCTGTCTGCAGGTTTCGCCGGATGTCCTGCGCAGCCGCCTGCAAAGCCGCGGACGCGAAAGCGAAAAAGAGATCGCGCAGCGACTCGAACGCGCAGAGCGCTATACCCCGGCGGATTGCCACATCCTCAACAACGACGGAAGTTTGCTACAGTCAGTCGATAACGTTTTATCACTTATCCGTCAGAAGGAGAAACAGCATGCCTGACTGCACGCTTCGCCCCGCCACCGCCGATGATGCGCAAATCGTTTACGCACTGATCTGCGAGTTAAAACAGGCCGAATTTGATCATCAGGCGTTCCACACCGGGTATCTGGCCAATCTGCAGGACCACAATATGCGTTATCAGCTGGCAGAGCTGAATGGACAGGTAGTGGGTATGATTGGCCTGCATATGCAGTTTCACCTGCACCACGCCAGATGGATCGGCGAAATCCAGGAGCTGGTGGTGATGCCCGAGGCGCGTGGTCTTAAAGTGGGGAGCCAACTGCTGGCATGGGCAGAGGACACCGCGCGGCAGGCGGGCGCGGAGCTGACGGAGCTCTCCACCAGCGTCCGGCGGCTGGACGCCCACCGTTTTTATGTTCGTGAAGGGTATACGCAGAGCCATTTTCGTTTCACCAAACCGTTGTAGAGGTGCACGATGAGTCTGACCATCACGTTAACGGGCACCGGCAGTGCCCAGCTGGTCCCGGTGTTTGGCTGCGATTGCGCGGCATGCCGCCGGGCACGTCTGCAGGAGAATTATCGTCGTCGGCCCTGTAGCGCGGCCGTCAAATTCAATGATGCGGTGACGCTACTGGACGCGGGTATTCCGCACCTGATGGACGACTGGCCAGCCGGCAGCTTTCAGCAGTTTTTGCTGACCCACTACCATATGGATCACGTTCAGGGGCTGTTTCCCCTGCGCTGGGGCGTTGGCGCGACGATCCCCGTTTACGGCCCGCCGGATGAAGCCGGATGTGACGATCTCTTCAAACACCCGGGCATTCTGGATTTCAGCCATACGCTGGAGCCGTTTGTGATGTTTGAGCTGCAGGGCCTGCGGGTGACGCCGCTGCCGCTCAACCACTCGAAACTCACCTTTGGTTATCTGCTGGAGTCCGCCCACAGCCGCGTGGCGTGGCTCTCTGATACTGCCGGATTGCCGGAGAAAACGGTGAAATTTCTGCTTAACAACCAGCCGCAGGCGATGATCATCGACTGTAGCCATGAACCGCGCCCGCAGACGCCGCGCAACCATTGCGATTTAAACACCGTGGTGGCACTGAACGAGGTGATTGGCTGCCCGCAGGTGATCCTGACCCATATCAGCCATCAGTTTGACGAGTGGATGATGGATAACCCGCTGCCGGACGGCATCGAAGCGGGATATGACGGCATGGTGTTGGTGCTGGATTAGGTTTTCTCCCTCTCCCGTGGGAGAGGGTTGAGGTGAGGGCAACAGGCCGCACTTAACCGCGATCGTAATCCTCTTCTAACCGCCGCTCATCCTCTTCCAGGCGTCGTCTGTCGTCATCAAGCTGGCGCTGGCGCTCGTCTAAACGGCGGCGTCTGTCTTCAAGCTGCCGACGGCGGTCGTCATACTGACGGCTATCAATGCGACGGTCATCGTCATAACGATCGTCATCATCGTTGCTGCGGCTGCTGCCGGGGTTATAGGCATCGTTGATCGCCTGCTGAATGTTGCCAATGGCATCATCAATCACATCGGCATGCGCCAGTTGGCTGGAGAGTGACAGCAGACCAAATAACAGAGCGGTAGAGTAACGTTTCATAAGGCCAGACTCGCAGATGAACTGGCCTTACGGTAATTAACCGCAAACGGGAGAGGTAGCGGAGGAATCTCAAATTCTTTAGCGAGGCGACGCTTCCATTATTTGACGCACTCGCTGTTTATTCTCTGCGACCAGCACAATCCCGGAGCATTTTTGGTCCGGAGAATGACTCCAGATGCGGTCTTCAGGAATACATCCTCCGTCATATATCACCTTGCTGCCATCATAAGGCCAGAATGCTCCCTGCTCTGTGTCGAGTACAAAAACAGCGATTTGGTCGGATTCACGGGCTATTTTCTGCCAGAGCATCTTTCCACCCTCATATTGCTCGAAGTCGCTGATTAAGGTCACGCCGCAATGTAAGACCAACGCTTCATAGAGACGAGTCGCCAGCCCTTTGTCTCGTTCGGCAGGATCGACGCAAATGCCTTCTACCTGGACAACGCGAGTATCTTCCCAGCATCGTTCGACTGCGATAATGTCCTTTCCCAGATGGGCTTTATGCTGTAAATCCAGAGCAGCAACAACCCGATGCCGGGGAACGCCATCAAAGGTTTCGATATCTGCTTCAATAATTGCAGCCCGGGGCGTCTGGCTGTCATAAATGACATGTAACACCCGACCGGAGAGTTCAAATTCATCTACGAGCGTAAATGACCTGGCAACCGTATTCGGGCTGTACGTTGTAGGCATCACGATCATTTGTGAGTCCCCTCTTGTGAGTACCGGCATAATTCCCTTTATATCTTAATCCGCTAAATTTTGCGCAGATTAGCATCGCCGACTTTACTCAGGCTCTTGATGAGATCCTAAATTCGCTGTTTAAGCGCTGATTTTCCGCAGCGCCTGCGCCAGCTGTACGCGGGTAAACGGTTTGCGCAGTAGCGCTACATCCGGCAGTTGTGGATTGTGCGTCGGACGTAAATCCTGACCGCTGATCAACAACACCGGCAGTTGCGGGTAGTGGCTGCGCACGTGGTTAATCACCTCCGCCCCGCTCAGGCTGCCCGGGAGCATCAGATCACTTATAAACATGCCGATATCCGGCGAGGCCACCAGCATGTTCAGTGCCTGCTCACCGCTTTCCGCTTCAAGGGTCAGGTAGCCAAGCTGATGCAGTTGCTCGCACAGGGTCTGGCGAACATCGGCCTCATCTTCCAGGACCAGCACCAGCCGTTCGTTTTCAGCGGATGCGGTGGCAGAGTGCGTTTCATCTTCAGGGACGACGGGCAGCGTTGAGCGCGGCAGATGGAGCCGCACGGTGGTGCCTTGTCCCGGCGCGCTTTCAATTTCGACGCGGCCGCCGGACTGACGCACAAAACCGTACACCATCGACAGCCCTAAACCACTGCCACTGCCGGTCTGCTTGGTGGTGAAGAACGGCTCGAACACCCGGGATTTGACCTCCTGCGTCATACCGCTGCCTCGGTCGATCACCTCCAGTGCCACCATATCCTGCCTGCGTCCGTCGCTGCGAGTGACGCGCTGATTCCACGTGCGGATCTTAATCACGCCCGTCTGCCCCTCCATCGCGTCGCGGGCGTTCATCACCAGGTTGATAATGGCGTTTTCGAGCTGGCCAACGTCTATCCACGCCGGCCAGGCCGGGGATTGAGCCTCTATCTCCAGGCTCAGGGTGGCGGGCAAGGAGTGGCGCATCAGCTCTCTGAGATTCTCCAGCAGCGGTTTCATCTCTACCGCATGCGGAGTCAGGGATTGCTTGCGGGAAAAAGCCAGCAGACGCTGGGTCAGCAACGCACCGCGCTCGGCGGCATTGAGCGCGCGGGCGATACGTGGGGCATCACTGGAGTCGGGATCGGTCAGCTCCAGGCTACCGATTATCACCGCAAGCAGGTTGTTGAAATCATGTGCCAGCCCGCCCGTCAGTTGACCAACGGCCTTCATCTTCTGGCTGTGCAGCAGCGCCTCCTCCAGTCCCTGACGCTCGATGCGGTCGATCTCCATCTGGGAGGTTTTCTCTTTCAGTAGACGGGTAGTGTGCTCCAGCGAGGCGGTATTGCGGGCAAAGACGTTAAACGCGCGAGCCAGCTCTCCCAGCTCATCACGCCGCTGCAGCGCGGGCACCGAAACGTCCTGCTCGCCATGGGCAAGACGCGACATCGCCCGGGAGATCGCCGTCAGGTTGGAGCCCAGATTGCGGTAGATATACCAGCAGGCGCAACCGGTGATGATCAGCGCCAGTACGGCGAATATGCTGATAAATACGCTGATGGACCGCAGCTCCTGATGACTCTGGGCCGTACGCAGCCGGGAAGCCTCCGCTACCTGCTCAACGTACTGATTGATATCGCTATTTAATATCGCCACCAGCGCCTTGATGTGGAACATATACCAGCTTATCGCCAGGTCGCTCTCTTCAAGCTGCTTTGACAGCGGGGCAAGCCTGCGTAGCTCGTCGTTGAAATCGGGCAGAACAAGATTCACCACGGGCTGCGTCGCGCGCTGGGGCAACGTTGCGGTAACGGCGTCCAGCTGCTGTAGGGTGGCGCGCGGTGAGGGGGTATCGATGGCGGCGAGAATCAACCTGTCCATTTCCGCAAGCTGCTGCGCATCCGGGATGTTGCTGCCAAACCGACGGTTAATATCCTGCAGATGGCGTAAATAGCTCTGGCTTTGATACAGCGAGCTAAGCAGCGCGTTACGCTGCAGATGGCGCCGCTGTCCGCGCTCCAGCATGCCCGTCACGCTTTGCTGTAACTCATTACTGCGACGAATAATGCGCGCCACCAGCCCCGGCTCCTGCTGCGCTAAGGGCGCATCTGCGAGCTGTTCCAGCGAGTGCCGCAGCGCCATTTGGGTCTGCTTCAGCCTCTCGGCCTCTCCTTTGTATTCCAGCGCCCCCACCACCTGCGAAAGCCGTACCGCCGCGGTTGCCACGCTGGCGGTATCGCGGGCGAGATTCATGCTGCCGGTCATGTCATCCAGCGTCTGCTGTTGTACCTGTTCCTGGATCTGGCTGGCATGCCGAAAACCCAGCACCGCCACACCACTGACCATCAGCGTCACCGCCACCACCAACAGATTAAAGATCAGCAGACGACCGCGGGCACTGGCGAAGAACGGCGAGCGTGATGGCATGGGATTGGGCTCCTCTGCAAATGGGTGCCCTCACCCTGGCCCTCTCCCACAGGCAGAGGGAAAAGAGAAATGTGACGGCGATTAGCTATTCATAACTATGACAAATATGAACGGCTTCTGACATTTTGCATTTACGCACCTGTGATGAAGTGCAGATATCAACCTTCACAGGAGATCCGCCATGAGCAGAACCCCGGTACTGGAGATGCGCAGCATTGCCAAAACGTTTGGCAACTTCCACGCGCTCAAGGGTGTGGATTTGACGGTCTTTCCCGGTGAGATCCACGCGCTGATGGGCGAAAACGGCGCGGGAAAAAGCACGCTGATGAAGATCCTCGCGGGCGCCTACACCGCGACCAGCGGCGAGATCCTGATTGACGGTCAGCCGTATCACATTAAAGGCCCGAAGGATGCGCTGGCCGCAGGCATTACCCTGATCTATCAGGAAATGCAGCTCGCCCCCAACCTGACGGTTGCGGAAAACATCTTTCTTGGCAGCGAACTCTCGCGCGGCGGACTGGTGCAGCGTAAAGAGATGGCCGCCCAGGCTCAGGCGGTCATCGACCGTCTGGGTGCAAACTTCAACGCCACCGACCTGGTGATGAAGCTGACTATCGCTGAACAACAGCAGGTGGAAATCGCCCGCGCGCTGCACCGTAACAGCCGCATTCTGGTGATGGATGAACCCACTGCCGCCCTCTCCTCGCGTGAAACCCATCGTCTGTTTGAGCTGATCCTGCGCCTGCGGGATGAAGGGATGGCGATCATCTATATCAGCCACCGCATGGCGGAAGTGTACGAACTCTCTGACCGGGTCAGCGTCCTGCGTGACGGGCAATACGTCGGTAGCCTGACGCGCGACAAACTGAACGCGTCTGAGCTGGTGAAAATGATGGTGGGTCGCCCCTTAAGCGATCTGTTCAACAAAGAGCGCGATATTCCGCTCGGCAGCCCGCGTCTTAACGTGCATCACCTCACCGACGGTAAAAAAGTCCAGCCCTGCAGCCTGCAGGTGCGCTCAGGGGAAATCGTCGGCCTGGCGGGGCTGGTCGGTGCCGGTCGCTCCGAGCTGGCACAGCTCATCTTTGGCGTACGTAAAGCCACCGGCGGAATGATTGAAGTGGACAGCGAGCCGGTGGTGATCCACTCCCCGCGCGCGGCCATTGAAAACGGGATCGGTTTTCTTACCGAGAACCGCAAGGAGCAGGGGCTGTTCCTGGAGCTGGCGGCGCAGGAGAACATCACCATGGCGACGCTGGAGCGCGACGCCACCTTCGGCATGCTTAACCGCAAAAAAGCGCAGTCCATTTCTGACGATGCCATCGCCCTGCTGAATATCCGCGTGCCTCACGCACAGGTCCGCGCGGGCGGTCTGTCAGGCGGTAATCAGCAGAAATTGCTGATCTCCCGCTGGGTGGCGATTGGTCCGCGTATTCTGATCCTCGACGAACCGACGCGCGGTGTCGATGTCGGCGCAAAAAGCGAAATCTACCGCATCATGAACCAGATGGCGCGCAAGGGCGTGGCGATTTTGATGATCTCCAGCGAACTGCCGGAAGTGGTGGGCATGAGCGACCGCGTCTATGTCATGCGTGAAGGCAGCATCGCCGGGGAGCTCCACGGACACGACATCTCTCAGGAAAACATCATGACGCTGGCAACCGGCGTGAACGACTCACATCATCAGGCGGTGCAACTATGACAACTCCAACCCATCCGCAGCAGGTGGCAAAATCTGCCTCCGCCAAAAAAATGCTGATGAGCGATCTGATGCAAACGGTCGGCATTTTGCCCATTCTCATCCTGATCGTGGCGGTTTTTGGCTTTATCGCCCCTAACTTCTTTACCGAAAGCAACCTGCTCAACATTACCCGCCAGGCGTCGATCAACATCGTGCTGGCGGCAGGGATGACCTTCATCATCCTGACCGGGGGGATTGACCTCTCCGTCGGGTCTATTCTGGGTACCACGGCTGTCGCCGCGATGGTGGTGTCGTTAATACCGGAATTCGCCGGGCTCTCTATTCCCGCCGCGCTGATGCTCGGACTGGTGCTGGGGCTGTTCAACGGCGCGCTGGTGGCCTTTGCCGGACTACCGCCGTTTATTGTCACCCTCGGCACCTACACGGCTCTGCGGGGCGCAGCGTACCTGTTGGCCGATGGCACGACGGTGATTAACTCGAACATCAATTTTGAGTGGATAGGCAATAACTATCTTGGCCCCGTGCCGTGGCTGGTGGTGATTGCCCTGGCGGTGATTGTGGTGTGCTGGTTTATCCTGCGTCGCACTACGCTTGGCGTTCACATCTATGCGGTAGGCGGCAACATGCAGGCGGCACGCTTAACGGGCATCAAAGTCTGGCTGGTGTTGCTGTTTGTGTATGGCATGAGCGGCCTGCTCTCCGGGTTAGGCGGTGTGATGAGCGCGTCGCGCCTCTACAGCGCCAACGGAAACCTGGGCATGGGTTACGAGCTGGATGCGATTGCGGCGGTGATCCTCGGCGGCACCAGCTTCGTTGGCGGGATCGGTACGATCACCGGCACGCTGGTGGGGGCGCTGATTATCGCCACCCTCAACAACGGCATGACGCTGATGGGCGTCTCCTACTTCTGGCAACTGGTGATCAAAGGGGCGGTGATCATCATTGCGGTGCTGATCGACAAATACCGTACCCGACACCATCAAAGTGCATAACAACAATACCCTACGTGAGGAAGAGAGCATGAGATTGAAGCCCTTAGTGACCGCGCTCTGTGCTGGCGCGCTGCTTGCCGCAACACCGTTTGCGCAGGCGAAAGATCTGAAGTCCATCGGCGTAACGGTGGGTGACCTGGCCAACCCGTTCTTCGTGCAGATCACCAAAGGTGCCGAGCTGGAGGCGCGCAAGCTGGCGGGGGATAACGTCAAAGTGACGCTGGTCTCCAGCGGGTACGATCTGGGCCAGCAGGTGGCGCAGATCGACAACTTTATTGCCGCCAAAGTGGACATGATCATCCTCAACGCCGCAGATTCTAAAGGGATCGGCCCGGCGGTGAAACGCGCGAAAGAGGCCGGGATCGTGGTGGTCGCGGTTGACGTGGCGGCAGAAGGTGCAGACGCGACGATCACCTCCGATAACACCCAGGCGGGCGAAATGGCCTGTAAGTACATCACCGACCGCCTGAACGGCAAAGGCAATGTAGTGATCATCAACGGACCGCCGGTCTCTGCCGTCCAGAACCGTGTGGAAGGTTGCCAGACAGAGTTCAAAAAACACCCGGATATCAAAGTGCTCTCCGATAACCAGAACGCCAAGGGCAGCCGCGAAGGGGGTCTGGAAGTCATGACCTCGCTGCTGGCGGCCAATCCGAAGATCGATGGCGTCTTCGCGATTAACGATCCGACCGCGATCGGTGCCGATCTGGCGGCGAAACAAGCGCAACGCAACGAGTTCTTTATCGTTGGTGTGGACGGTAGCCCGGACGGCGAAGAAGCCCTGAAGCGGGAAAACTCCCTGTTTGTGGCGACGCCGGCACAAGATCCGCAGGTCATGGCGGCAAAAGCGGTTGAGATCGGCTATGACATTCTACAGGGCAAACCGGCACCGAAAGAGCCTGTGCTGATCCCGGTGACGATGATCGATAAAAAGAACGTCGGCACGTATAAGGGGTGGACGGTTAAGTAACAATTGCGCGGCCCGATGCCCTCACCCTAACCCTCTCCCACAGGGAGAGGGGACTGGGCCGACAAAAAACACAAGGAGTCTCCATGAAACGCTCCGAAATCAACGAAATCCTCGGCCACACGCGGCAGTTTTTCTCCATGCACGACGTGCATCTCCCCCCTTTTGCCAGCTTCCCACCCACAAAATGGCAACAGCTCGATCAGGCCGCCTGGCAGGAAGTGTTTGATCTTAAGCTCGGTTGGGACGTAACAGCCTTTGGCGGCAGCAGCTTTGCCGCGCAGGGGCTCACGCTGTTTACCCTGCGCAACGGCTCACCAAACGGCACGCCGTATGAAAAATGCTACGCCGAAAAAATCATGCACGTACGCGACGGTCAGCTCACGCCCATGCATTTTCACTGGCGCAAACGGGAGGACATCATCAACCGCGGCGGTGGAAATCTCATTATTGAGTTATGGAATGCCGGTGCACATGCAGAGACCGAAAACACGGACGTCACCGTCACGATAGACGGTTGCCAGCAGACCCACGCACCCGGCAGCCAGCTGCGCCTTACACCTGGGGAGAGCATCTGCCTGACGCCCGGCCTGTACCACAGTTTCTGGGGTGAACGCGGTTTTGGCGACGTGCTGGTGGGCGAAGTGTCATCGGTCAATGACGATGAACACGACAACCACTTTTTGCAGCCCGTTGCCCGCTATAACAACATCGAAGAAGACGAACCGGCGGTGCTGGTACTGTGCAACGAGTACAACCTGTTTCGGATATAAGGGGTAAATGATGCCATTGATTTCTCTTGCCGACGGTCTTGCGCACGCCAGGCAACATCGCTACGCGCTGGGCGCGTTCAACGTTCTCGACACCCACTTCCTGCGCGCCCTGTTTGCCGCGGCGAAGCAGGAGCGCTCGCCTTTTATCATCAACATCGCCGAAGTGCATTTTAAATATGTGTCGCTGGAGTCGCTTGTCGAAGCGGTTAAGTTCGAAGCCGCCCGCCACGCGATCCCCGTGGTACTCAACCTTGACCACGGCCTGCACTTTGACGCCGTGGTGCGCGCCCTGCGCTTAGGGTTCAGTTCCGTGATGTTCGATGGCTCGACACTGAGCTACGAGGAGAATATTCGTCAGACGCGTGAAGTGGTGAAGATGTGTCACGCGGTGGGCGTGTCGGTGGAGGCAGAGTTAGGCGCCGTCGGTGGCGATGAAGGCGGAGCGCTCTACGGCCATGCGGATGAAGCGTACTTTACCGACCCGCAGCTGGCACGGGAATTTGTCGATTCAACCGGCATTGACGCGCTGGCCGTCGCCATTGGCAACGCACACGGCAAATACAAGGGCGAGCCAAAGCTCGATTTCCCCCGTCTGGACGCCATTCGCCAGCAGACCGGCCTGCCACTGGTACTGCACGGCGGCTCCGGGATCAGCGATGCTGATTTTCGTCGCGCCATTGAACTTGGTATTCATAAAATCAATTTCTATACCGGCATGTCCCAGGCCGCGCTTTCCGCCGTTGAGCAGCGTATGGCCAACCGCCAGCCGCTGTACGATGAGTTTGCCGAGCTGCTGCTGGGCATAGAAGAGGCGATTACCGATACGGTCGCCGAACAGATGCGCATCTTTGGCAGCGCGGGGCAGGCATAATGGAACGCAAAGGGATCATCGCCGCGGGCAATATGCTGGTGGATCACGTTCACCAGATCGTGCAATGGCCGGAACGCGGCTGGCTGGCAGAAATTACCCACAGCGAGCGTTCCACCGGCGGCGCGCCGCTCAACGTCCTGCTGACGCTGGCGAAAATGCACGTCGGCCTGCCGCTGCAGGCGGTGGGGCTGATTGGCGAAGACAGCGACGGGGACTACATTCTGGCAATGCTCGACCAGTATCACGTCAATCGGCAGCGCGTACAGCGCACCACCTTTGCGCCAACCTCCATGTCGCAGGTGATGACCGACCCCAGCGGACAGCGCACCTTTTTCCACTCTCCCGGGGCCAACCGCCTGCTGGATCTCCCCGCGTTTGACCGTCTCGACGGCACAATGAAAATCTTCCACCTCGGCTACCTGCTGCTGCTCGACAGTCTGGATATGCCAGATGACGAATACGGCACCCGCAGCGCACGGCTGCTGGCGCAGATGCGCGAGCAGGGGTATGAAACCTCGCTCGATCTGGTCTCCCGTAAGGGCGATCCGCGCTATCAGCCGCTGGTCCTCCCTGCCCTGCGTCATCTCGATTATCTGGTCATTAACGAACTGGAAGCCGGAGAATTTAGCGGCCTTGAGATGCGCGACGGCAACGACGCACCGCACGTTGCCCACATCGCTGAAGCCGCCGCGCAGCTGCTGGCGGCAGGCGTCCGGCAACGGGTGGTGATCCACTGCCCGGAAGGTGCCTGGGGAGAAGCCGCAAACGAAGAAGGACGCTGGATCCCCTCATGGAGGCTGACTCAGGAGGAGATTATTGGCAGCGTCGGCGCGGGCGACGCCTTTTGTGCCGGTTTCTTATATGGCTGTCATGAATCGCTGCCGCTGGCAGAGAGTATTTACCTGGCGCATGCCTGCGCCCGGGCAAGCCTGCTGGCCGCGAATGCCATTGATGGAGCAAAAACGCTGGAGGAATTGACGCGCTTTATTCAGGAGAGCAGCGCCTAAATTAACAAAAATTGCGATTTTTGATTACAGTTCTATGAATTTTGCATAGCCGAACTACACTCTCTGCGTCTGGCACATTCGGCGTGGGCAACATATTGCCCACACGCTTTTCCGAAATGAGAGATACAGAGGACAAGGAAAAATGTTCGCAGCAATTATCATCGCTATATTTATTATCAGTGTTATTTATGCGCATTCGCGCGGCAAAGAAAAACAGACGCTTTCCCGTCAACTTTTCGACCACTCCACCTTTATGGCGCCCATCAATATGTTTATGACGGCGTTCTCTTCGCTGCCCGCCAGACAGCCCTTTTTTGAAACCGAGCGCTTTCCGGAATTAAATAAACTGACGGAAAACTGGGAGGTCATTCGCGAAGAGGCGCTGCGTTTGCAGGATCATATTAAGGCGGCACAAAATCATAACGATGCCGGTTTTAACACCTTCTTTAAACGCGGCTGGAAACGGTTTTACCTCAAATGGTATGCCGATGCGCATCCCTCGGCTCAGACCCTGTGCCCCGTTACGACACAACTGGTGAGTGAGATCCCATCCGTGAAAGCGGCAATGTTTGCCGAACTCCCGGCGGGCGCGAAGCTCGGCAAGCATCGCGATCCTTACGCCGGCTCGGTTCGTTACCATTTAGGCCTGGTCACGCCAAATGACGATCGCTGCTTTATAGAGGTTGACCAGCAGCGCCACAGCTGGCGTGACGGTGAGGCTGTCATCTTTGATGAAACTTACGTGCACTGGGCGGAGAATAAATCGGATCACACGCGGATTATTCTCTTCTGCGATATCGAACGTCCGATGAAATGGCGCTGGGCGCAGGCGGTTAACCACTGGGTCGGGACAACGCTGATGTCAGCGGCCAGCTCCCCCAATGACGATAACGACCGCACCGGGGGAATTAACCGTATCTTCAAATATGTGCACGCCGGGCGAGAACGCGGTCAGCGTCTGAAGAAGCGTAATCGAAAGCTCTATTACGCACTGAAGTACCTGGTCATCACGGCGATTTTCGCCGCGCTTATTGTCGCTGCCATAACGTAAGCACTCATGCCGCCCGATCGGGATGACAGACATCGGCGGCAAAGACGTAGCCCAGCCCGCGGATCGTTTTGATTAATGCGGGCTGGTGCGGATTGGCTTCGATTTTCCGGCGCAGGCGCATGATCAACACGTCGATGGTGCGGTCAAACACATCGGCACTTTCGCTGTGGGTCAGCTCAAGCAGCTGCTCGCGGCTCAGTACCCGGCGGGCATTCTGGGTAAGCGCCAGCAGCAGGCCGTATTCACCCTGGGTCAACGGTACGGGGTTACGCTGCGGATCGATCAGTTCGCAGCGGGTGGTATCCAGCGTCCAGCCATTAAAAGCAATGCCCGCCACTCGTGGCGCGGGCGTGTCGGCCGCCAGCGCTCCGGTACGCCTGAGCACGGCTTTAACCCGGGCGACCACCACACGCGGATTAAACGGTTTGCCAATGTAGTCGTCGGCACCCATCTCCAGCCCTACCACCACGTCAGACTCACTCCCCAGCCCGGTAAGCATCACTACCGGCAGATCCGGGCGTTGCTTTTGCAACTGCAGCAGGACCTGCAGGCCGTTGATATCCGGCAGCATCATGTCCAGCAGGACCAGGGCAATTCCCGGTTCCTGATGAACCCGGTTCAGTGCGTCCTGTCCGTTATGGCAGACGAGCACCGTAAAGACGTGCTCGCTGAGCACATCCTGCAGCAGCTCGCACACTGCCGTATCGTCATCAACCACCAGAATCGCCGGTTTCATCGCATGCTTCCGTCAGGGGATTATGTTAAGTCTGAACTATTCTGCCGTCGGCTCCAGCCAAATGGATTTTTACGTGACGGAATTACAACCCATGTCACATCCGCTGCCTTTTCGACACGTCAATTTTGACGATTGCCTGCTTTTCGTCAGGGTTTTGCCAGGAGAACGCCCGTAAAGTCGAGTGATACCCACACTAAAAACATGGCATAAAAGCTGCATTATGGCTGCGAAATGATTAACTGGAGCAGACTGATGAAAAAAGTCGTCACGGTTTGCCCTTATTGTGCCTCAGGTTGCAAGATCCACCTGGTGGTCGATAACGGCAAAATCGTCCGGGCGGAGGCCGCACAGGGGAAAACCAACCAGGGCACGCTGTGCCTGAAAGGGTACTACGGCTGGGATTTTATTAACGATACCCAAATCCTCACCCCGCGCCTGAAAACCCCCATGATCCGCCGTGAACGCGGTGGCAAGCTGGAAGCCGTCTCGTGGAACGAGGCGCTGGACTACGTCGCCACCCGCCTGAGCGCCATTAAGGCTAAATATGGCCCGGATGCGATCCAGACCACCGGGTCATCACGCGGGACGGGTAACGAAACCAACTATGTAATGCAAAAATTCGCGCGCGCCGTTATTGGAACCAATAACGTCGACTGCTGCGCTCGCGTCTGACACGGCCCATCGGTTGCAGGTCTGCACCAGTCGGTCGGAAACGGCGCAATGAGTAATGCAATTAACGAGATAGACAACACCGATCTCGTCTTTATCTTCGGCTATAACCCGGCGGATTCTCACCCGATTGTCGCGAACCACGTTATTCGCGCCAAACAGAACGGGGCGAAAATCATCGTCTGCGATCCGCGCAAAATCGAAACGGCACGTATTGCAGATATGCACATCGCGTTGAAAAACGGCTCGAACATCGCGCTGTTGAACGCCATGGGGCACGTCATTATTGAGGAGAACCTCTACGACCAGGCGTTTGTCGCCACCCGTACGGAAGGTTTTGAAGAGTATCGGAAAATTGTCGAAGGCTATACGCCAGAATCTGTCGAAGCGATCACCGGCGTCAGCGCGCAGGAGATCCGTCAGGCAGCAAGGATGTACGCCGGAGCGAAAACCGCCGCCATTCTGTGGGGCATGGGCGTGACCCAATTCTATCAGGGCGTGGAAACCGTGCGTTCCCTGACCAGCCTCGCCATGCTGACCGGCAACCTTGGCAAGGCACACGTCGGGGTGAACCCGGTACGCGGTCAGAACAACGTGCAGGGTGCCTGCGATATGGGTGCGCTGCCGGACACCTATCCGGGCTATCAGTACGTGAAGTTCCCGGAAAACCGCGCGAAGTTTGCCAAAGCGTGGGGCGTGGAAAGTTTGCCGGAGCACACCGGGTATCGCATCAGCGAGCTGCCGCACCGGGCGGCACATGGTGAAGTGCGGGCGGCTTACATCATGGGCGAAGATCCTCTCCAGACCGACGCCGAGCTCTCTGCGGTGCGTAAAGGGTTTGAGGATCTGGAGCTGGTGATTGTTCAGGACATCTTTATGACCAAAACCGCGGCAGCGGCGGATGTGATTTTACCGTCAACGTCCTGGGGCGAGCATGAAGGGGTTTACACGGCGGCAGACCGTGGCTTCCAGCGCTTCTTTAAAGCGGTGGAGCCGAAGTGGGATCTGAAAACCGACTGGCAAATCATCAGCGAAATTGCCACCCGCATGGGTTATCCGATGCACTACAACAACACTCAGGAGATCTGGGACGAGTTGCGGCATCTGTGTCCGGACTTCTACGGTGCAACCTATGAAAAAATGGGTGAACTGGGGTATATCCAGTGGCCGTGCCGGGATGAGTCTGAGGCCGACCAGGGCACGTCGTATCTCTTTAAAGAGAAATTCGACACCCCAAATGGGCTGGCACAGTTCTTCACCTGCGACTGGGTTGCCCCCATTGATAAACTCACTGATGAGTATCCAATGGTGCTTTCCACCGTGCGTGAAGTGGGCCACTACTCCTGTCGTTCGATGACCGGCAACTGCGCGGCGCTGGCAGCGCTGGCGGATGAGCCAGGTTATGCACAGATCAACACCGCCGACGCTGAACGTCTTGGCATTGAAGACGAAGCGCTCGTATGGGTGAACTCGCGTAAAGGCAGGATCATTACCCGTGCGCAGGTCAGCGATCGTCCCAACAAAGGGGCGGTGTACATGACCTATCAGTGGTGGATTGGCGCCTGTAACGAACTGGTGACGGAGAACTTAAGCCCGATAACCAAAACGCCGGAGTATAAGTACTGCGCCGTACGCGTGGAGCCGATTGCGGATCAGCACGCTGCGGAACAGTATGTGATCGACGAATATAACAAGCTGAAAGCCCGCTTGCGCGAAAGTGCGATGGGATAATGATATTATTTAATTGATGAATAAAGGGAGTGAAATATTCACTCCCTTTTTATTTCCGCCTAACTCATTAAAAATATCAATTATTAATCTTGAAAGCTGCTCGCAGAAATAATGTAAATGGCTTTGTTGAATAAATCAGATTTCGGGTAAGTCTCCCCCGTAGCGGGTTGTGT
>NZ_JACASJ010000052.1:0-33653 GCF_013391025.1 Enterobacter sp. SECR19-1250
CGATTTAATACGCCATTATCATGCCTTCAGCCACCACAACAAGGGAAGACCCATATACATACAGCAAAAGGACATCACCATGGCACTGGAAAAGGGTATTGATAAGCTTGTGCAGGATTTTATCGCTGCAGGCCGACCTGGCGCGCGTAAGCAGAGTATTGATGACCGGAGAGCCGGATATGTAGCCAGCACTGTACTTGCCGGCGAAACCGAAACCCGCGTGCAGGTTGAAACGCTTGTCATTGATGGCCTTACCTTTCGGGTATTCTCGCCTCTCAATGTCGCTGAAACGTTACCTTGTGCCCTCTACTACCATGGCGGTTGTTTTGTCAGCGGTGGGTTTGCAACCCATGACAATCAGCTCCGCCAGCTGGCGTTTTACGGTCAGTGTCGGGTGATTGCGGTTCAGTACAGGCTAGCACCGGAGCATACCTTCCCCGCTGCGCATGATGATGCAGAGAGAGCGGCGGAGCTTGTCTGGCAACATGCAGAAAAAGTCGGTGTGGATAAAAACCGGATTACGCTTTGTGGTGACAGTGCAGGCGGCCATCTGGCGCTGGTCACCGCGCTGCGGCTCAAGGCTAAAACACAGTGGAATCCGGCCCAGCTTATCCTTATCTACCCTATGCTCGACGCCACAGCCAGCCTTGCAAGCTACACCCATAATGGGCAGGACTACGTTATCACGCGCGATACGCTGCTGAGTGGTTATGACATGTACCTGGCAGAGACAGACCGCCGGGCCCCTGAAGCCAGCCCACTCTGGCGGGATGATTTCAACGGCCTGCCGCCGGTGCATATTATTACCGCCGAGTACGATCCGCTATGCGACGAGGGTCAGGCACTTTATCAACATATGACAGAACAAGGGGTTATTTGCACAGCGCAGCATTGGCTGGGTGTCATCCACGGCTTCTTCCAGCTTGCCGGCGTCAGTCCATCAGCGCGAGATGTTCTTCGGGACATCGCCTGGCGGATCAACTCCGCCCGGCGATAACAACGGGGAACCTTATTCCTCCTCGTTCCCGCCCTCTTCATACGCGCCAAACGGCTTCGCAGGCAGAACGATATAGGTGCCTTCAAACACCGCGCCTGGGGTTTCATCGCCAAAGAGTTCAACCTGCATCTGTACACGGGCTTTGCGGCCGCGCGCCAGGCGGTCGAGATCGCCCCCCAAAGAGCCGAGATCGGCCACGGCGCTCGGTTTGCCGCTTATGGGGGC
Organism: Enterobacter sp. SECR19-1250; assembly: GCF_013391025.1. Classification (NCBI taxonomy): domain Bacteria; kingdom Pseudomonadati; phylum Pseudomonadota; class Gammaproteobacteria; order Enterobacterales; family Enterobacteriaceae; genus Enterobacter; species Enterobacter sp. SECR19-1250. The sequence goes on from NZ_JACASJ010000052.1 coordinate 1,223, forward strand.
GCTGTAGCGAATATGGGCATCAGCCAGAATGATCGTGCCGCCAAGATGGCGTTCACGCAGCATGAGCCAGATAAGCCCCCAGCCGGTGAGCGTGGCGAGCGAAAACAGGCTGCCGGCAAAGAGCGTGTGGTGCGGGTTCTGGTTGCCGGTTTCCGGCATGGTGGTAATGAATTTTTGCCCGGTGTACTGCTGAATACGCACCCCCATCTTTTCACTTAGAGGGATGTGCTGATACCAGGCCTGCTGAAGCTGTCCGCACCAGTCCGCGCGGTGGAGAATATCATCCAGCGTGGCGATGGGTTTAATCATCAAAAAGTGGCGAATCGGCGTGGTTTGTGGGGTCGTAATTTCCCCCTGATTAACAAAACCGAGTTTGGCGAAGAACTCAACGGCATCTTCGCGGGCGCTACAGGTCACGCGTTTAACGCCTTCCTGACGGGCCACGGACTCCAGGGTCATGGCCATCAGCGTACCTAACCCTTTGTCCTGCACGGAGGGATGGACCGCCATAAAACGAATAGAGGCTTCGTTATCGGCATTAATATACAGACGCCCGACGGCAACGAGGTTACCCTCTTCGTCCATCACCATCTGATGATGTGCCATGGCGTCCCAGGCGTCGCGTTCAGACCCTTTAGGCTGATGTAATGGCTTGCGCAGCATTTCCCAGCGGAACTGGTAATAGGCTTCTAACTCTTCTTCCGTTTGCGGTACTCGAAGGTGATACATAGCTGTACTCTCTCTTGTTACCCGCGGCCACGCCGCCAGTTGGCTCATACCTGGAGCCAGAATGTAACGGGGCCATCGTTCACCAGCGATACCTGCATATCTGCAGCAAATCGTCCGGTTTGCGTATTCATTTCCTGTTGGCGACAACGCTCAACAAAGTACTCGTAAAGCGCTTCTGCCCGATCCGGGGCCGCACCTTTTGAGAAACTCGGGCGCATGCCGCGTTCGGTATCGGCGGCCAGCGTAAACTGTGAAACCACCAGTACGCTTCCGCCCGATTGCTGAACGTTAAGGTTCATCTTGCCTTCCGCATCACTGAAGATACGGTAGCCCAGCACGCGTTCACATAAGCGGTTGGCTTTTTGTTCGTCGTCATCCTTTTCGACACCTAACAACACTAAAAGTCCTGGGCCAATTTCACCCGTCACCTCTCCCTCCACGGTGACGCTGGCACGGGTTACGCGCTGTATCAATGCAATCATGGTTGGTCTGCTTCTTGTTGTTTTTCAGCTTCTGCTGCTTTTTTAAGTTCGCGGTATACGCCGAGAGTGACAGTTATTTCCGCACCAAGCAAGACGATACACCAGGTCCAGTAAACCCAGACAAACAAAATGGGGATCACCGCCAGTACGCCGTAAATGAGCTGATAGGAGGGGAACATGGTGATGTAAAGGGCAAACCCCTTTTTGCCCAGTTCGAAGAGTACCGCTGCCACCAGTGCGCCAACAACCGCATCACGGTTCGGCACGCGCGTGGTCGGCACCACACTGTAGAGCAGCCAGAAAGAGAGCCACGATAAAATCAGCGGGAAGATACGCAACACGTTATCAATGGCACCGTTGAGATCGCTGGCCCAGCGCAGGGAGAGCAGATAGGAGCTAATCGCCAGGCTCGCCCCCGCCAGCAGCGGGCCGAGAGTTAAAATCATCCAGTAAACAGCAAAGGAGTAGACCTTCGGGCGGACTTTTTTACTCCGCCAGATCGTATTAAGCGCACTGTCGATGGAGTACATCAGCAGCAGCGCGGTGACGATAAGCCCGCACGCCCCCACTGCCGTCATCTTGCTGGAGTTTGCGACAAACTGTTCAATGTAGTTCTGGATCACATCACCAGTGGCAGGAATAAAATTCGCAAAGACGAAGTGGCGCAGCTGCAGGCTGACCTCTGCAAACATGGGAAAAGCGGAAAAAAGGGCAAAAATAACCGCCACCAGCGGTACCAGGGAGAGCAACGACACGTAGGCGAGGTTACCCGCCAGCGTGGTCATGTTGTCCTCATCAATACGGTGCCAGAGGAGTTTTAGCCAGGCCCTGAGCGGGCGAGTATGGTGCGTGGCTTTTTGATGAACGGTTTTTAGCATAACTGCTTCGCAAAGTAGTTCGGTATCGTCTCTTTTCCGGTCACCAGAATTGACGTAATACCCAACTGGTTAGCTCCCTCTATATTATCGGCATTGTCATCGAAAAAGACCGCATCGGACGCGGAGAATCCTTCCGCTTGCAGTACCGCCTGATAAATCCGCGCTTCGGGTTTACGCATCCCCATCTCCTGCGAGAGGTAGATTTTATCTGCTGCAGCCTTAACTTCTGGGTATTCCTCTGGCCAGAACGTGGTGTGCAGGCGGTTGGTGTTCGACAGCACGACGACCCGGTGACCCTGCTCGCGAAGTTTATGCATGATGTCGATAACCTCAGGGCGGATAGCGACAAATACAGCCTGCCAGCCGTGGGAGAACTGTTCGTAGCTTAACGGCAGATCCATTTCATGGCACAGACGTTCAGCAAACACTTCGTCGCTGATCTCACCCCGTTCATGCTGATGGAATGTCTCGCCCATGGCGAAACTCTGTTTTAACGTCGCCAGCGGGACACGGCTAAAATCGCTCCATGCGCCCAGCACCCGATTGAAATCGATATCGACGATTACGTTTCCTAAGTCAAAGATATAAAGCATGTTTATCTCCTGCTCGCCGTGGAAAAGTAACTGTAGCGGGAAAGATAAGGTTTGGCTATGCGCCAGATTCAGCTTAAAGAAAGGAACGGCCCGAAGGGATTTTCGGGCCGTCAGAGAGGTTATCCAGCCTGCTGCTCGTCGCCTGTGCTGACTTCGACAACTTCTACCTTGCTGAATTTGAGATGATTATGTAGCGCAGAGCCGGGCAGTTCATCGGTAAAGAGCGCCGTTGCCTGCGCCACGTTGCCAATTTCCACGGCGGCAGAGGCGGTGTATTTCGTATGATCGGCCGCCAGTAAAATATGTCTGGCATGAGCCATCATCGTTTTCACCACGCTGGCTTCATTGACGTCAAACTCCATCATCGCGCCGTCGTGTTCAATCGCCCCCACGCTGGTCACCAGATAATCCGCCCGAAAGCCAGACACGAACGCCGTCGCCGCCGGACCGATAATGCCGCCGTTATGTGGACGCAGCGTACCGCCGGGCACCATCACCTCAAAACGCGGATTTTTATAGAGGATGTGTGCCACCCGCAGACTGTTAGTGATGATACGCAGATGGTTATGGTTGAGCAGCGCACGGGCCACGTGCTCCACGGTCGTGCCAATGGTGATGAAAATAGTGGAACCATCAGGAATATAGTCGGCAATCGCTTCGGCAATCGCCCGCTTCTCTTCAGTCAGCGACACTTCGCGCTGCTCAAAGGCCGTGTTCACCACGCTGGATGCCCTGCCCGCACCGCCATGATGTCGCGTAATCAGTCCCTGTTCGCTCAGCTTGCGGATATCCCGGCGCACGGTTTGCGTCGAGACGTCCAGCAGCTGCGCCAGTTCATCAATGTTCATATATCCGCGATCGGCTATCAGCGTCAGCAGCTGATCGTGACGCGGGTTGCCGGTCAGTTCGGTAAGGCTCATGGGCTGTCCTCTGAAAACCATCACGCCCCGCATTTTATACAAAAAGTGACAAAAAAGAGCGGGTTTGATCACAGTCGGGTATACCTGCGCGACCGCCGGGCTGAGTACATTTCAGCGCGGCGACGGCGCTGGCGAAACGCACGGCTTGCGCTGGAGATAACCGTTGCGCCAGGCTGACCGCCAGGGCACCGTGGAAAACATCCCCCGCCCCGGTGGTATCAACCACCTCAACCTCAAAGCCCGGCTGATGGCACAGGGCACCGTTCTCCAGCCAAAAGCAGCCGTCCCGGCCCTGCGTGACATAGACGTGTCCATTTGTGAGCGTTTGTGCTTTTTTTAGTGCACCTTCCGTTTCCTCAAGATGGCTTACCCGACGCAGCCCCGGCGCGGAAAAGGCAGCATGATCGCTGAGGGCGATAAGTTCCGCGATGTCCTGAGGGGTTGTATCCGCATCGAGCAACGTTGTGACGCCTTGCTGGCGGGCAAGGGTAAACGCCTGCTTCGCCCCTTCATGCCAACGCACATCGGCTAAAACAATATCCCATTGCGAGAAGTCGATACCTTGCAGCCAGTCTGCCGCAGCGGGAAGATCGGGGCTGGGATAGTTCGCAATGATGCGTTCCCCGCTGCCGTCCACCAGCACCGCCGATTGTGACGAGCGGGCATCTTTCACTATGCGCGTGTAGCGGGTGTTCACCCCCAGGGATTCCAGCTCCGCAAGCAGCCTTCTGCCGGTATCGTCGTCACCCACCCGGCCAATAAAATCCACGGATGCCCCCAGTTTTGCCGCCGCCACCGCCGCAGTTGCCGCCGGGCCGCCGCCCACTTCCGTATAGTCTTTTGCGACATATTTCCCACCTTCTTTCGGTAAATCATCGAGATACCAGATGCGATCCAGCACGGTTATGCCGACACAAACGATGCGAGTCATGGTGCTTCCTTCTGCAATTTCTGATGCCTTCATTTTAATTTCATCAAATGTTTAAAAAGTGACCCCTGTCAATTTTTTGACTATAAATTACAAATACGATCAAAAACAGACAACATAAACGCGCAAAAATTGACACGATATGACAGGAGAGAGAGGCATGTCAGCAATCGCATTTATCGGTTTAGGGCAGATGGGCGCGCCAATGGCGAAGAATCTGTTGAAGCAAGGTCACCAGCTTCAGGTCTTTGATGTGAACCCGCAGGCGGTTCAGATCCTGGTGGAGAGCGGCGCGAAGGCGGCGGCAACGCCCGCGCAGGCCGCAACGGATGCCGAGTTCGTCATTACCATGCTGCCCAACGGCGACCTGGTGCGCAGCGTGTTGTTTGGCGAACACGGCGTTTGCGAAGGCTTATCTCGCGACGCGCTGGTGATCGATATGTCGACCATTCATCCCCTGCAAACCGACGCGTTGATCCACGACATGGCCGGGCGTGGCTTCAGCCTGATGGACGTACCTGTCGGGCGCACCTCAGACCATGCCATCGCCGGCACGCTGCTCCTGCTGGCAGGCGGCACGGCGGAGCAGGTTGAGCGCGCCACCCCCGTCTTAATGGCGATGGGCAATGAGCTGATTAACGCCGGCGGGCCGGGCATGGGCATCCGCGTGAAGCTTATCAATAACTACATGAGCATTGCGCTAAACGCCCTGTCCGCCGAGGCGGCCGTGCTGTGTGAAGCGCTCGGTCTCTCCTTTGAGGTGGCGCTCAAGGTCATGAGCGGCACGCCTGCAGGTAAAGGCCATTTCACCACCTCCTGGCCGAACAAGGTGCTGAAAGGGGATCTTTCACCCGCCTTCATGATCGACCTTGCACATAAAGATCTGGGGATCGCCCTGGACGTGGCCAACCAGCTCCACGTTCCGATGCCGCTGGGCGCGGCTTCCCGCGAAGTTTACAACCAGGCACGCGCCGTCGGGCGCGGGCGCGAAGACTGGACAGCCATTCTTGAACAGGTTCGCGCATCTGCCGGGCTGAAAAAATCACACTGATACGAAAGGACTGAGGAATGACGATGTACACCCTGAAAGATATCACCCGACCTTCCGGCGGTTTTGCGATGCTGGCCGTCGATCAGCGCGAAGCGATGCGCCTGATGTTTGCCGCAGCAGGTGCGCCGGTGCCGGTCACGGACCAGCATCTGACGGATTTTAAGGTCAGTGCGGCGAAAATTCTGTCGCCGTACGCCTCTGCCATTCTCGTCGACCAGCAGTTCTGCTATCGCCAGATTGTGGAGCAGCAGGCCGTAGCTAAAAGCTGCGCGCTGATTGTGGCGGCCGACGAGTTTATTCCTGGGAACGGTATTCCCGTCGACAGCGTGACGATCGACAAGAACGTCGATGCGCAGGCGGTCAAACGCGATGGCGGCAAGGCGCTGAAATTACTGGTGCTATGGCGTAGCGATGAAGACGCGCAGCAGCGTCTTGAGATGGTGAAGGCATTTAACTCCCTGTGCCACGACAACGGCCTGCTGAGCATTATAGAGCCGGTGGTACGTCCACCGCGTCGCGGCGCCGGGTTTAACCGCGAACAGGCGATTATCGATGCGGCCAAAGAACTGGGCGACAGCGGTGCAGACCTCTACAAAGTGGAGATGCCGCTGTTGGGTAAAGGCACGCAGCAGGAACTGCTGGCGGCCTCGCAGAAGCTGAACGAGCACATCGCCATGCCGTGGGTGATCCTCTCCTCCGGCGTGGACGAAAAATTATTCCCGCGCGCCGTGAGCGTTGCCATGCAGGCGGGGGCATCAGGCTTTTTAGCCGGTCGCGCCGTCTGGTCATCGGTGATTGGCCTGCCGGACACCGGGCTGATGCTTCGCGATATTTCCGTACCTAAACTGCAGCGTCTGGGTGAGATCGTCGACGAAATGATGGCTCGCCGTTAAGAAAGGACCCGAACATGAAATGGTTTAACACCCTGAGCCATAACCGCTGGCTCGAACAAGAGACCGACCGCATTCTTGATTTCGGTAAAAACGCCGCCGTACCGACCGGCTTCGGCTGGCTGGGCAATAACGGGCAGGTTCGCAGCGATATGGGCACGCATCTGTGGATCACCGCCCGTATGCTGCACGTTTACGCGGTAGCGGCGAACATGGGTCGTCCCGGTGCGTATGCCCTGGTTGAGCACGGCATCAATGCCCTGAACGGCCCGCTGCGCGACAAACAGTACGGCGGCTGGTACGCCTGTGTTAACGATGAAGGCGTGGTGGATGCCTCCAAGCAGGGCTATCAGCACTTCTTCGTACTGCTGGGCGCGGCGAGCGCCGTCACCACCGGACATCCGCAGGCGCGCAGGCTGCTGGACGACGCCATTGAGGTGATTGAGCGCTACTTCTGGAGCGAACAGGAGCAGATGTGCCTGGAGTCCTGGGATGAAGCTTTCAGCAAAACGGAAGATTACCGCGGCGGTAACGCCAACATGCACGCCGTGGAAGCCTTCCTCATCGTGTATGACGTAACCCACGATCGTAAATGGCTCGACCGCGCCCTGCGCATCGCCTCGGTGATTATTCACGACGTGGCGCGCAAAGGTGAGTATCGCGTTAACGAGCATTTCGATACCAACTGGAACCCGATCCGCGACTACAACATCGATAATCCCGCCCACCGTTTTCGCGCCTACGGCGGCACACCAGGGCACTGGATTGAGTGGGGCCGCCTGATGCTGCACCTGCGTGCCGCGCTGGAAGCCCGCTTCGAAACCCCACCGGCGTGGCTGCTGGAAGACGCCAAAGGACTGTTCCACGCCACCATCCGCGATGCCTGGGCGCCAGACGGAGCCGATGGGTTCGTCTACTCCGTTGGCTGGGACGGCAAGCCTATCGTGCGCGAACGCGTGCGCTGGCCGATCGTCGAGGCGATGGGCACTGCGTATGCGCTCTACACCGTAACCGGCGAGGCGCAGTACGAAGCCTGGTATCAGAAATGGTGGGATTACTGCATCAAATACCTGATGGATTACGAGAACGGATCCTGGTGGCAGGAGCTGGACACCAACAACGAAGTGACCACCAAAGTCTGGGACGGCAAGCAGGATATTTACCTTCTGCTGCACTGCCTGGTGATCCCCCGCCTGCCGCTGGCCCCGGGCTTAGCCCCTGCCGTAGCCGCCGGATTACTGGATAGCCAGGCCAAATAATAAAGACGGAGTTTTCTATGCGTACCCTACACAATATTGATCTGAAAAATAACGAACATGGCTTCACCCTGCGCTGGCAGGACCGTCTGATTTTATCCCACTCCACCGATGAACCTTGCCTGTGGATCGGCGCGGGCGTTGCCGATATCGATATGTTTCGCGGCAACTTCAGCATCAAAGACAAGCTCAACGAAAAAATCGCCCTGACGGACGCGACCGTTACACAGCAAAGCGCAGGCTGGGCGATCCGCTTTACCCGTGGCGATGCGGTGAGCGCGACGCTGCTGGTGGGTGTGGATGCAGAAGGCCGTCTGGAACTGAAGCTGAAGAATGATGCCACCTGTCACAACCGCATCTGGCTGCGGCTGGCGGCCCAGCCTGAAGATCATATCTACGGCTGCGGCGAGCAGTTCTCGTACTTTGATCTGCGCGGAAAGCCGTTCCCGCTGTGGACCAGCGAACAGGGGGTGGGCCGCAATAAGCAGATCTACGTGACCTGGCAGGCCGACTGCAAAGAGAATGCGGGCGGCGATTATTACTGGACCTTCTTCCCCCAGCCTACCTTCGTGAGCACCCAGAAGTACTACTGCCACGTGGATAACAGCTGCTACATGAACTTCGACTTCAGCGCGCCGGATTTCCACGAACTGGCGTTCTGGGAAGATAACGCCACGCTGCGCTTCGAATGTGCAGAAACCTACGTCGATCTGCTGGAAAAACTCACCGGCCTGCTGGGGCGTCAGCCGGAGCTGCCGGACTGGGTTTACGACGGCGTGACGCTGGGCATTCAGGGCGGCACCGGGGTGTGTCAGCACAAGCTCAACGTCATGCGTCAGGGCGGGGTGAAGGTGAACGGCATCTGGGCGCAGGACTGGTCCGGCATCCGCATGACCTCCTTTGGCAAACGCGTGATGTGGAACTGGAAGTGGAACAGCGAGCTGTATCCGCAGCTTAATGAGCGTATTGCACAGTGGAAACAGGAAGGCGTGCAGTTCCTCTCTTATATCAACCCGTACGTCGCCAGCGACAAAGATCTCTGTGAAGAGGCGGCAAAACGCGGCTATCTGACCAAAAATGCCGACGGCAAGGACTACCACGTCGAGTTTGGCGAGTTTTACGCGGGCGTCATCGACCTGACCAACCCGGAAGCCTACGGCTGGTACAAAGAGGTGATCAAAAAGAACCTGATCGAACTGGGCTGCAGTGGCTGGATGGCCGATTTTGGCGAATATCTGCCAACCGATACCTTCCTGCACAACGGCGTCAGCGCGGAGATCATGCATAACGCCTGGCCTGCCCTGTGGGCCAAATGTAACTACGAGGCGCTGGAAGAGACCGGCAAGCTCGGCGAGATCCTGTTCTTCATGCGCGCAGGTTATACCGGCAGCCAGAAGCACTCGGTGATGATGTGGGCGGGGGATCAGAACGTCGACTGGAGCCTGGACGACGGTCTGGCGTCCGTCGTACCTGCTGCGCTGTCTCTGGCGATGACCGGTCACGGGCTGCACCACAGCGACATCGGCGGCTATACCACCCTGTTCGAGATGAAACGCACCAAAGAGCTGTTGCTGCGCTGGTGCGACTTCAGCGCCTTTACGCCGATGATGCGTACCCACGAAGGTAACCGCCCGGGTGACAACTGGCAGTTCGACGGCGACGTCGAAACCATCGCGCACTTTGCACGTATGACCACCGTGTTCACCACCCTGAAGCCGTACATCAAAGCTGCGGTTGCGCAGAACGCGAAAAGTGGCCTGCCGGTGATGCGCCCGTTGTTCCTGCATTATGAAGACGACGCGCGCGCCTACACGCTGAAATACCAGTACCTGTTTGGCCGCGATCTGCTGGTGGCACCGGTTCATGAAGAGGGCCGCCACGACTGGACGCTCTATCTGCCGCAGGACAACTGGGTGAATGTGTGGACGGGTGAAACCTGCCAGGGCGGTGAGGTGACCGTTGCTGCCCCGCTCGGCAAACCGCCGGTTTTCTATCGCCAGCAAAGCGAATGGGCAGATCTGTTTAATACCTTACGTCATATCTGATAAGGCTCGCCTGCGGGGAAACCTGCGGGCAGACGGAGAACAATAATGAGTCAACATACTTCTGATCCGGCAACCCTACGCCTGCCGTTTAAAGAAAAACTCGCCTACGGGATGGGCGATCTCGGCTCTAACATCCTGCTGGATATCGGCACGCTGTATCTGCTGAAATTTTATACCGACGTGCTGGGCCTGCCGGGTACCTACGGTGGGATCATCTTCCTGATTGCCAAATTCTTTACCGCCTTCACCGATATGGGCACCGGGATCATGCTCGACTCCCGGCGCAACATCGGCCCGAAAGGGAAATTCCGCCCGTTCGTGCTGTATGCCGCCTTCCCGGTGACCTTGCTGGCGATTGCCAACTTCGTCGGTACGCCGTTTGAAATCACCGGTAAAACGGTGATGGCAACGGTGCTGTTCATGCTGTACGGCCTGTTCTTCAGCATGATGAACTGCTCTTACGGCGCGATGGTGCCCGCCATCACCAAAAACCCGGACGAGCGCGCCTCGCTGGCCGCCTGGCGTCAGGGCGGCGCCACGCTTGGCCTGCTGCTCTGTACCGTCGGTTTTGTCCCGGTAATGAACCTGATTGAGGGCAACGATCAGCTTGGCTATATCTTTGCCGCCACGCTTTTCTCGCTGTTCGGGCTGTTCTTTATGTGGTGGTGCTACAAGGGCGTGACCGAGCGTTACGTCGAGACGCAGCCTGCTCATCCGGCGCAAAAACCGGGGCTGTTGCAGTCGTTTCGCGCCATTGCCGGAAACCGTCCGCTGTTTATCCTGTGCATCGCCAACCTCTGCACGCTGGGTGCCTTTAACGTCAAACTCGCCATCCAGGTTTACTACACGCAGTACGTGCTGAACGACCCGATCCTGCTGTCTTACATGGGTTTCTTCAGCATGGGCTGTATTTTTATCGGCGTCTTTATGATGCCCGGCGCGGTGCGGCGCTTCGGCAAGAAAAAAGTCTATATCGGCGGGCTGATGGTTTGGGTGGCGGGCGATCTGCTCAACTACTTCTTAGGCGGCGGCTCGGTGAGCTTTGTGGCGTTCTCCTGCCTGGCCTTCTTCGGCTCCGCGTTCGTGAACAGCCTGAACTGGGCGCTGGTATCCGATACCGTGGAATACGGCGAGTGGCGCACCGGCGTGCGATCTGAAGGAACGGTTTACACCGGCTTTACCTTCTTCAGGAAGGTATCTCAGGCACTGGCGGGTTTCTTCCCGGGGATCATGCTCACGCAAATTGGCTATGTGCCCAACGTGGTGCAATCCGCCGGAACGGTTGAAGGACTGCGGCAGCTGATTTTTATCTATCCGAGCCTGCTGGCGGTCATCACCATTGTGGCGATGGGCTGTTTCTACAATCTCAACGAGAAGATGTATGTGCGCATCGTGGAAGAGATCGAACTGCGTAAACGTACGGCATAAATGACGAGATAGAGCGCCCTGCGGGCGCTCTGAGGATCGACCATGACATATAACACTGATCCGTTAACCCTGAAATTGAGCCTGCGAGAGAAGTGCGCCTACGGGATGGGCGATTTTGGCTCGAATCTGATGCTGTGTATTGGCACGCTGTATCTGCTGAAGTTTTACACCGACGAACTGGGCATGCCCGCCTTCTATGGCGGCATTATTTTCCTGGTAGCGAAGTTTTTTACCGCGTTCACCGACATGCTGACCGGCGTGCTGCTGGACTCCCGGCGTAACATCGGCGCGAAGGGAAAATTCCGGCCATTCATTCTTTATGCCTCCGTCCCGGTGGCGCTGGTCGCGACGGCGCAGTTTATGGCCAACGACTTTAGCCTGACGGTGAAAACGGCGCTCGCCACCGTGCTCTTCATGATGTTTGGCCTCTGCTATAGCCTGATGAACTGCGCCTACGGTGCGATGGTACCGGCCATTACCAAAAACCCGAACGAGCGCGCACAGCTTGCGGCGTGGCGTCAGGGCGGCGCAACCGTGGGGCTGTTGCTCTGCACCATCGGCTTTATGCCCATTCAGGCGCTGTTCGTCAGCCAGCCCTCCCTCGGCTATCTGGTGGCGGCGCTGGTGTTCGTCACCGGTGGCCTGTTCTGCATGTGGTGGTGCTACAGCGGCGTGAAAGAGCGCTACGTGGAGCTTACGCCCGATCACCATAAGCCCGGCATTCTGAAATCATTCTGCGCGATTTTCCGCAATCCGCCGCTGCTGGTGTTGTGTATCGCCAACCTGTGTACCCTTGCCGCGTTTAACATCAAGCTGGCGATTCAGGTCTATTACACCCAGTACGTGCTAAACGATCTGCATTTGCTGTCGTGGATGGGCTTTTTCAGCATGGGCTGCATTCTGATTGGCGTGTTTCTGGTGCCCGGCGCGGTGAAGCGCTTTGGCAAAAAACCGGTTTATCTGGGTGGGCTGGCGCTGTGGGCGGTGGGCGACGTGCTGAACTTCTTCTGGGGGACCAGTTCCCTGCTGTTCGTGCTGTTTTCCTGCATGGCGTTTTTCGGCACGGCGTTTGTGAACAGCCTGAACTGGGCACTGGTACCGGATACCGTTGATTACGGCGAGTGGAAAACGGGCATTCGTGCTGAAGGGTCGGTTTATACCGGCTATACCTTCTCGCGCAAAATCTCTGCCGCCCTCGCCGGTTTTCTGCCTGGCATCATGCTGACCCAGATTGGCTACGTTCCCCATGCGGTGCAGAGCGCTGGCACGCTACTTGGTCTGCGTCAGCTTATTTTCCTCTGGCCGTGCGGCCTGGCCGTCGTTGCCGCCGTGACCATGGGGCTGTTTTATAAACTCAACGAAGCGCGCTTCGCCTTTATTATCGAGGAGATTGGAAAACGAATCTATGGTCACTCCCGTTTTTGCAACACCGATTTTGACGACAAGTTGGCTTGCTTGAATCTATCCGGCGTCTGAATGGGATTTTATTCCCGCGCCTTGATGAGTTCCGCGCCTGATGAACCTCCAGAAAATATACGGCTTCAATGAGCCTTTCCGTTTTACAGGTTCCTCAACAGGCCGGTGGGCCGTTAGTATCATCAATATCAGTATTCGCAAAACCAGATCAGTAATTCTTTAAACCGGTGTATTTCTGCCTTTATGCTTCGTAAGTTTGCTGTCGCGCCGTCAGTGCCCAGGCTATTCTGGCCAGCTTGTTTGCCAGAGCACAGGTGACGACAAAGTTGCTTTTCCGACACAACAACTCCCTGACCCAGTCGGCCAACTTGCCAGACTGGTGTTCCAGTTTTTGTATGAATACCCTGGCACATTGAACCAACAAAGTTCGGATCTTTTTATTACCTCGCTTACTAATTCCCAGCAATGTCGTCCTACCTCCCGTGCTGTACTGCCGAGGTACAAGCCCTGTTGCCGCCGCAAAGTCACGGCTGCTGGCGTACTGCTTCCCGTCGCCAATCTCAGTTGAAATAGTACTCGCTGTCAGTGTTCCGACGCAGGGAATGCTCAGCAAGCGCTGTCCAACCTCATCTTCGTCCAACTTTCGTTTCAACTGGGATTCCAAATCTTTAATCTGCTCAACAAGATAGTGATAATGCTGTTGTAATTTCAGCAATAACTGGCTGAGGTAAAGAGGCAAACTATTATCCTCAAGAATGGTACTCAGTCGGCTAATAACGGCAGCTCCTCGGGGAACGCTAATGCCAAATTCCAGCAGAAAAGCATGCATCTGATTAGTTGTTTTCACCTTATCCTGAACCAGGGATTCACGGACACGATGCAGAGCTCGCATTGCCTGCTGAGATTCGGTTCTGGGCTGCACGAAACGCATAGATGGACGTGATGCTGCTTCACAGATAGCTTCAGCATCAACGAAGTCATTTTTGTTGCTTTTAACGAATGGGCGGACAAATTGCGGTGATATCAGCTTTGGAAAATGCCCTAACTCTGCCAGCTTGCGTGCCATAAAGTGAGAACCGCCACAGGCTTCCATCGCGATGGTTGTTGCTGGGCATGTCGCCAGAAATTCGATTAGCTTTGGTCGGGTGAATTTTTTACGGTAAACGGCCTTCCCACGATGATCCTGACAATGAATATGGAAAGAGTTCTTACCCAGATCGATACCAATAAGCGCAATGTTTTCCATGATGGTTCTCCGAATGAAAGCCTGTCCTCAGCATAGTACTGGGAAGGAGGGAGTGACCATCTCATTAAAAACAAACCGCGAATACCCCTGAGATAACCACCAACAATAAAGCGTCAGCAGTCACTTTATAACAATAAAACCGGCCACTATGTCCTTCCTGTTCATCAGGAGGGAGGCCTTTCTGTACCTGATACATGGACAAATTATGAAAAGAATCATTACTGTACTGATCGTGTCGTCTGTGTCCTGCCCGGTATTTGCCGGGGCTTATGTCGAAACCCGCGAAGCATACAATACGGCCTCTGAGCTGCACGAGGTGATCCTGCGTGCAGGCTATAACTTCGATATGGGCGCGGGGCTGATGTTCACCAATGCCTATAACGTGGGGAAATGGGATGAGCTTAAGCACAGCTATAACGAAATAGAGGGGTGGTATCCGCTCTTTAAACCCACCGACAAGCTCACCTTCCAGCCCGGCGGATTGATTAACGACAGCAGCGCAGGATCAGGTGGTGCGGTCTATTTAGATACCAATTATAAATTTACGGACGGGTTCAACCTGACGTTCCGCTATCGCTATAACCATAACAATTACGATACGCCGGACTATAACGGGCAGATGGATAAGAACGATACGCATGAGTTTGCTAACTACTGGAATTTCAAAGTGACGGATGCGTTTTTTTATACCTTTGAACCGCACTTTTTCCAGCGGGTGAATGATTACCACAGCAAAAATGGCAAAGATCATCACTGGGAAATTACCAATAAATTCAGCTACAAGATCGACAAAAACTGGCTGCCATATCTTGAACTGCAGTGGCTGGACAGATGGAATGATTACAACCGGGAGCAGTACCGGATTCGCCTGGGATTGCGGTATTCGTTCTAATAAAAAAGCCGCTGAGCAATCAGCGGCTTTTTACTGCCGGGCGGCGCATGCGCTTACCCGGCTAACGGATTGACCGTATTACTCTTCTTTCGCACCGCGCATTGCACGTTTACGATCGTTCTCGGTCAGGTGACGTTTACGGATACGGATAGACAGTGGAGTCACTTCTACCAGTTCGTCGTCATCGATGAATTCCAGAGCCTGCTCCAGCGTCATCTTGATCGGTGGAACCAGAACCGTTGCTTCGTCAGTACCGGACGCACGCATGTTGGTCAGTTTCTTACCGGTCAGGCAGTTTACAGTCAGGTCGTTAGAACGACTGTGAATACCGATGATCTGGCCTTCATACACTTCAGCACCGTGACCCAGGAACAGCTTACCGCGATCCTGCAGACCGAACAGCGCAAACGCAACCGCTTTACCCTGACCGTTAGAGATCAGCACGCCGTTGTTACGCTGGCCCACTTCACCCGGACGTACGTCGTCGTAGTGGCTGAAGGTGGAGTACAGCAGACCGGTACCGGAAGTCATGGTCATGAACTCAGAACGGAAGCCGATCAGGCCACGGCTTGGGATCACGTAGTCGAGACGTACGCGGCCTTTGCCATCTGGATTCATGTTTTTCAGGTCGCCTTTACGCTCACCCAGAGCCTGCATCACAGAACCCTGGTGCTGCTCTTCAACGTCCAGCGTTACGTTTTCGAACGGCTCTTGTTTACGGCCGTCGATTTCGCGGAAGATAACTTTCGGACGGGAAACCGCCATCTCGAAACCTTCACGACGCATGTTTTCGATCAGAACAGACAGGTGCAGTTCACCACGACCGGATACGCGGAAGGCATCAGCGTCTTCCGTTTCTTCAACGCGCAGCGCAACGTTGTGCACCAGCTCTTTGTTCAGGCGGTCAAGGATCTGACGAGAGGTAACGAATTTACCTTCTTTACCACAGAACGGAGAGGTGTTGACGTTGAAGAACATGGTTACCGTTGGTTCATCAACAGACAGGGCTGGCAGCGCTTCCACGTTCTGCGGGTCGCAGATGGTGTCAGAGATGTTCAGCTCGCCCAGACCGGTGATCGCGATGATATCGCCCGCTTCAGCCAGATCGCTGTCGATACGCTCCAGACCCAGGTGAGTCAGCACTTTGCCCACTTTACCGTTACGGGTTTTGCCTTCGCTATCGATGATAGTAACCTGCTGGTTCGGCTTCACTTTACCGCGTTTGATGCGGCCGATACCGATAACGCCAACGTAGTTGTTGTAGTCCAGCTGGGAGATCTGCATCTGCAGAGGACCATCAAGATCAACATCCGGAGCCGGTACGTGATCGACAATCGCCTGATACAGCGGGGTCATGTCTTCCGCCATATCTTCGTGATCCAGACCCGCAATACCATTCAGCGCCGAAGCGTAGATGATAGGGAAGTCCAGCTGCTCGTCGGTCGCGTCAAGGTTAACGAACAGGTCGAACACCTGATCAACAACCCAGTCAGGACGTGCGCCAGGACGGTCAACCTTGTTGATAACAACAATAGGCTTCAGGCCATGGGCAAATGCTTTTTTGGTCACGAAACGCGTTTGCGGCATTGGGCCGTCAAAGGCGTCAACCACCAGCAGCACGGAATCCACCATGGACATCACGCGCTCAACTTCACCACCGAAGTCGGCGTGCCCTGGGGTATCAACGATGTTGATACGGTAGTCATTCCATTTGATAGCGGTGTTTTTCGCGAGGATGGTAATCCCACGCTCTTTCTCCAAATCGTTGGAGTCCATCACACGCTCTTGAGTTTCGGCACGTGCATCAAACGTACCGGATTGCTGCAGCAGCTTATCAACCAGGGTAGTTTTACCATGGTCAACGTGCGCGATGATGGCGATGTTACGCAAATTTTCGATCACAACTTTGCCTCAGGCATTAGAAATAGCGCGTTATTGTACACGGATTAATCGCACTACAAAACAGGATCACAAACATCCCCCGCAAACAAGTATTGCAGAGATGCTTTGTGATCGCTTTCACGGAGCGTAAAAAGGGCACTTTAACGAAAATTGCACCAATATGGTGCTCAGTGTTCACACTGAAGCACTATACTGGTGCAACATAACCATTGTGGTGCAGCACTTTTGCACTATGGTGCGCATGATAACGCCTTTTTGGGGTGTTTTAAAAGTTGGCACAGATTTCGCTTTATAAAAATACGGCAAAAAGATGGCCTCATAGCCACCTTGATAGAAGTTGAAGACCTCGTTACCACGACGACAATGACCAATCTGGAGAGTTAAGTATGTCCGCTGAACACGTTTTGACGATGCTGAACGAACATGAAGTGAAGTTTGTTGATCTGCGCTTCACCGATACTAAAGGTAAAGAACAGCACGTCACAATTCCTGCTCATCAGGTAAACGCCGAATTCTTTGAAGAAGGCAAAATGTTTGACGGCTCCTCCATTGGTGGCTGGAAAGGCATTAACGAATCTGACATGGTTCTGATGCCAGACGCGACCACGGCGGTCATTGATCCGTTCTTCGAAGAGCCAACCCTGATCATCCGTTGCGATATCCTCGAGCCAGGCACGCTGCAGGGCTACGACCGTGACCCACGCTCCATCGCTAAACGTGCAGAAGAGTACCTGCGTTCTACCGGCATCGCAGACACCGTTCTGTTCGGGCCAGAGCCAGAATTCTTCCTGTTCGATGACATTCGTTTCGGTGCCTCTATCTCTGGCTCCCACGTGGCTATCGACGACATCGAAGGTGCATGGAACTCCTCCACCAAATACGAAGGTGGTAACAAAGGTCACCGTCCTGGCGTGAAAGGCGGTTACTTCCCGGTTCCTCCGGTCGATTCTTCACAGGACATCCGTTCCACCATGTGTCTGGTGATGGAAGAGATGGGCCTGGTAGTTGAAGCTCACCACCACGAAGTGGCGACTGCTGGTCAGAACGAAGTGGCAACCCGCTTCAACACCATGACCAAAAAAGCGGACGAAATTCAGATCTACAAATACGTTGTGCACAACGTTGCACACCGTTTCGGTAAAACCGCGACCTTCATGCCAAAACCAATGTTTGGCGACAACGGTTCCGGTATGCACTGCCACATGTCCCTGTCCAAGAACGGTACCAACCTGTTCTCTGGTGACAAATATGCAGGTCTGTCTGAGCAGGCGCTGTACTACATTGGCGGCGTAATCAAACACGCTAAAGCGATCAACGCCCTGGCGAACCCAACCACCAACTCTTACAAGCGTCTGGTCCCAGGCTACGAAGCACCTGTTATGCTGGCTTACTCAGCGCGTAACCGTTCTGCTTCTATCCGTATCCCGGTGGTGGCTTCTCCTAAAGCGCGTCGTATCGAAGTGCGCTTCCCGGATCCAGCAGCTAACCCATACCTGTGCTTCGCAGCACTGCTGATGGCCGGTCTGGACGGTATCAAGAACAAGATCCACCCAGGCGAAGCGATGGACAAAAACCTGTATGACCTGCCGCCAGAAGAAGCGAAAGAGATCCCACAGGTTGCAGGCTCTCTGGAAGAAGCCCTGCAGGCACTGGACGCTGACCGCGAGTTCCTGACTGCGGGTGGCGTGTTCACTGACGACGCTATCGATGCCTACATCGCCCTGCGTACTGAAGAGAACGACCGCGTGCGCATGACTCCGCATCCGGTTGAATTCGAACTGTACTACAGCGTTTAAGTTACAACGGGTTTCGCGCCACCCTTCAGGCGCGGCCCCGAAAGCTTTTTTTTGTTGCCGTGGAAACTTTCAGCCCATCTCCGGATGGGCTTTTTTCTCCACCAACAACCTGATCTCACGCGCTTTTTACGACGAAAAAGCTATACTGCACTAAATTAGTGCAACCAACTTCAGGAGACTGCTGAATGGCAACTGGCACGCTGCCCGATGCTGGGCAGATCCTCAATTCGTTAATTAACAGCATTTTGCTGGTCGACGACGAGCTGGCTGTTCATTACGCCAACCCGGCGGCGCAGCAACTGCTCGCCCAAAGCGCACGCAAACTGTTTGGCACTCCGCTGCCAGAATTATTGAGCTATTTTTCGCTGAACATTGGCCTGATGCAGGAAAGTCTGCAGGCCGGTCAGGGGTTCACCGATAACGAAGTGACGCTGGTGATCGACGGGCGCTCGCATATTTTGTCGCTTACCGCGCAACGTCTTCCTGAAGGGCTGATCCTGCTCGAAATGGCGCCGATGGACAATCAGCGCCGACTGAGCCAGGAGCAACTTCAGCATGCGCAGCAAATTGCTGCCCGCGATCTGGTGCGGGGCCTGGCGCATGAAATCAAAAACCCACTGGGCGGATTACGCGGGGCGGCGCAGCTGTTAACCAAAGCGCTGCCGGACCCTGCGCTGGCGGAGTATACCAACGTCATCATTGAGCAGGCCGATCGTCTGCGTAACCTGGTTGACCGCCTGCTCGGGCCGCAACAGCCGGGTATGCACGTCACCGAAAGCATTCATAAAGTGGCTGAACGGGTGGTGAAGCTCGTCTCCATGGAGCTGCCGGAGAACGTTACGCTGGTGCGTGATTATGACCCCAGCCTGCCGGAACTGGCGCACGATCCGGACCAGATTGAGCAGGTCCTGCTGAATATTGTACGTAATGCGCTGCAGGCTCTGGGACCGGAAGGCGGCGAAATCATTTTGCGTACCCGAACCGCATTCCAGCTCACCTTGCATGGCGTGCGCTATCGGCTGGCGGCACGCATCGACGTTGAGGACAACGGGCCGGGGATCCCATCTCATCTGCAGGACACCCTGTTCTACCCGATGGTCAGCGGTCGCGAAGGCGGTACCGGGCTGGGATTATCCATTGCCCGCAGTTTGATCGATCAACACTCTGGAAAAATTGAATTTACCAGTTGGCCGGGACATACCGAGTTTTCGGTTTTCCTGCCGATTAAAAAATAAAGGTGACGTTTATGCAACGAGGGATAGTCTGGGTAGTCGATGACGATAGCTCCATCCGTTGGGTGCTTGAACGCGCGCTCACAGGGGCGGGATTAAGCTGCACGACGTTTGAGAGCGGCAGCGAAGTGCTCGACGCACTCACCACCAAAACGCCGGATGTTCTGCTGTCGGATATTCGTATGCCGGGTATGGATGGGCTGGCGCTTTTAAAGCAGATCAAACAACGCCACCCTATGCTTCCGGTCATCATAATGACGGCACACTCCGATCTGGATGCCGCCGTTAGCGCCTATCAGCAAGGGGCATTCGACTACCTGCCCAAGCCATTTGATATCGACGAAGCGGTCGCGCTGGTTGAGCGCGCCATTAGCCATTACCAGGAGCAGCAACAGCCCCGTAATGCGCCCGATTTAGGCCCTACCACGGACATCATTGGCGAAGCACCGGCGATGCAGGATGTGTTTCGCATTATTGGCCGTCTGTCGCGTTCGTCCATCAGCGTACTGATTAATGGCGAATCGGGCACCGGTAAAGAGCTGGTCGCGCACGCCTTACATCGCCATAGCCCGCGGGCAAAAGCGCCGTTTATCGCCCTGAATATGGCGGCTATCCCGAAAGATTTGATTGAATCCGAACTGTTCGGCCATGAAAAAGGCGCCTTTACCGGGGCAAATACCATTCGTCAGGGCCGCTTCGAACAGGCTGACGGGGGGACATTATTCCTGGATGAAATTGGCGATATGCCGCTGGATGTTCAGACCCGTCTTCTGCGCGTGCTGGCTGACGGACAGTTTTATCGCGTGGGCGGGTATGCGCCGGTGAAAGTGGATGTACGCATTATTGCCGCGACACACCAGAACCTGGAGCAACGCGTGCAGGAGGGAAAATTCCGTGAGGATTTATTCCATCGCCTGAACGTCATCCGCGTCCATCTACCGCCGCTACGTGAACGTCGCGAAGATATCCCTCGCCTGGCGCGTCACTTCCTGCAGGTCGCCGCGCGTGAACTGGGCGTAGAAGCCAAACAGCTTCACCCGGAAACCGATGCCGCCCTCACCCGCCTGGCCTGGCCGGGTAACGTGCGTCAGCTGGAAAATACCTGTCGCTGGCTCACCGTCATGGCCGCCGGACAGGAGGTCTTGATTCAGGATCTGCCGGCCGAGCTGTTTGAAGCAACTGCCCCTGAAAGCAGTACGGGCCATGCGCTGCCGGACAGCTGGGCGACGCTGCTGGCGCAGTGGGCCGATCGCGCGCTGCGTTCCGGTCATCAAAATTTGCTCTCTGAGGCGCAGCCGGAGATGGAACGCACGCTGTTAACCACCGCGCTTCGTCATACGCAGGGCCATAAACAGGAAGCAGCCCGCCTGCTGGGGTGGGGACGTAATACCCTGACGCGTAAGCTTAAAGAGCTGGGAATGGAGTAATCTTCACCGCTGTGTAAAGATTACTAATTGAGCGCAAATTGCCGTTATTTTGCGCTTTACTGTGTCGATGAGTTTTGTATGATCGTGCCCGGAAATTGGGGGTGAACATCATGCTGGAAACATTAGTACATATGCTCTCTAGCGGAGCCGCAGAAAGCCACACGCCGCAAACCGCAGTTGCTGCAGTGTTGTGTGCGGCGCTGGTTGGTCTGTTTAGCTAGCGGGTAAAAATGTAAAAGCCGGGTGGCGGCTTCGCCTTACCCGGCCTACGTTTCATGCTTTTGCGGCTTAAATCACCCGCGAGAACTGCTGCATACGCGCTTTCTGCCGAAGGTAAGCGTCAAAACACATGCAGATATTACGAATCAACAAACGTCCTTTTGGCGTGACCTCAATCGCATTCTCCGACACATCCACCAGCCCGTCCTTCGCCAGCGGCACCAGCAGCTTCAGGTCTTCTGCAAAATAATCGCTAAAGTGCAGATCCCACTGTGACTCAACGTCGCTGAAATCGAGACGGAAGTTGCAGATAAGCGCCTTAATCACATCACGACGAATGCAGTCGTCACGTGTTAACGCGATGCCGCGCCACAGCGCGTTGCCCTTTTCATCCACCTGCTGATAGTAGAGCTTCAACTCTTTCTGGTTTTGCGCGTAGCAATCGCCAATCATGCTGATGGCGGAAACGCCCATCCCCAGCAAATCGGTATCGCCCTGGGTGGTATAGCCCTGGAAATTACGGTGCAGTACCCCTTCGCGCTGAGCAACAGCCAGCTCGTCATCCGGACGGGCAAAGTGATCCATACCGATAAACTGATAGCCGGTCTCGGTCAGCGAGGTAATGGTTTCCTGGAGAATATCCAGTTTCTGTTGAGCAGAAGGCAGATCGGCATCTTTGATTTTGCGCTGCGCGGCAAAGAGCGTCGGCAGATGCGCATAGTTGAACACGCTCAGGCGGTCCGGGTTAAGTTCAGCCACGCGTTTCAGCGTAAAAGCAAAGCTCTCCGGCGTCTGCTTTGGCAGGCCATAAATCAGATCGATATTGGTTGAGGTGAAACCAATTTCACGCGCATGGTTGAGTAAGGCAAAGATAAATTCTTCGTCCTGCTCGCGGTTCACCAGACGCTGGACCTCTTTATTGAAGTCCTGAACGCCCATACTCAGGCGATTGAAGCCTTCGGCACGTAAATGATCCAGCACATCCAGCTCAATTTCACGCGGATCGACCTCGATCGAGATTTCGGCGTCGTCATTAAAATGGAAATTGCCGCGAAGAAGCGCCATCAAACGGCTGATCTGCGCTTTATTCAGATAGGTTGGCGTACCGCCGCCCCAGTGAAGCTGGCTGACATGACGGCCAGTAAACAACGGCGCGCGATGCAAAATTTCCTGCTCCAGCGCATCCAGATACTGATCGGCTTTATGCTGCTGACGGGTGACAATTTTATTGCAGCCGCAGAAGTAGCAGAGCTTATGGCAGAACGGAATATGGACGTAGAGCGACAGCGGACGCTCTGGATAGCGCGCGACGGCCTGCTGAAAATCACCCTCGCCGAAGGCATCAGAGAACTCCAGCGCGGTGGGGTATGAGGTATAACGCGGCCCGGAATAGTTATATTTCTGGATCAGGGCCAAATCCCAGTCGATAGATGGTACAGACATGCTCACTCCTTCCGTTGGTGTCGCGTTCGTATACGGCGGCCCGTTCTGGCCCCATTGCGGACCATCATTCGGGTGCGCAGCCACTTTTGTCGCCGCGACAACCGCCGTAGTTTAACGAATAACCACACCAGATAACATATAACCGGAAGGGTTATAAGCAGGACTATCGTTCCTGCCGGGTGCAAATGTTAGTTTCCACCCTTCAGAAGACGCATCATATCTTCCTGCTTTTCATCTTCTTCTTCATCTTCGTCATCGTCGTATGACAGGCCCAGCTTCTGCATCAGTTCGTCGATGCGATCCAGTTTGGCATCCACCCAGGACTGCTCTTCAGCGGTCAGGGTTTCACCCTCTTCAAGACGTTCCAGCAGCGCGTCCAGGCGCTCATCATTCTCCAGCAAATCCAGCTCAGCCTGCGGTGAAAGCATAGGTTTCTCGCTCTTTGGTTTGTGCTGCTTAGTGACCGGGGTGTCTGTCACGCCCAGTGGAATGGGAGTTTTACTGCCGATACGTGGATCTTTCTGCGGCTTATTTTTAGCAGAAGCGCCAGATGCACCGCCACCGTTTGCACGGCTACCCGCAGCATGACCGCGATGTTTTTTTTCGCGTTTGCGATCGCGCGCTTCCTGGTTCAGTTCTTCGCGCGTTTTGCGGCGTGCTTTGGCAGGGCGTTTCGCGCCCGCTGCGGAGGTCGGTTTTTTCATGATGTTTTATCTTTAAGTCGTTTTCTTCAGTATAGAATTGCGGCGAAATCTAGCAGAAAGCAAGCAAAGAAAAAAGGCGACAGAGCAATCTGTCGCCTTTTTTCCTGACTCATAACCCTTAACGGGTCAGACATTCCGTGTTTGCCTACAACAAACCCTGTTTATCCGTTGGCTGATACCGTCCGTGATGCGGTTCCTTTTCCTGTTAAAACGCCTCCAGGCGCTGGTCATCCTGACAATCCTGCGTCTTCGCCTCCTGGCGCTCCTGACCCTTATCCCTAAGTCATTATCCTGTTGGCATCCCCGCCTTGACGCACACTTTACCTTGTTCATTTAAACTAACAAGCAACGAAAGGGTACAAAAACGGATTTTCAGATAATCACTCAATATTAATCTTATGATTTAAAACAGTTTGTATTTTTTTACACCTGCGATTTCTCTGAAATTTCTCATAACATCTATAGCCGATGTCTCACATCGGCCAGGGCTTAAGCCTACAGACCAGGTGCAATCAAAAAAGTCTTTTGCCTGCATTCAGGTATAATCCCCCGCAGATTACGATTTTTGGAGACGACCACGTGACTACCTGGAACTACCAACAGACGCATTTTGTCACCAGTGCGCCCGATATTCGCCACCTGCCCTCTGATACCGGCATCGAAGTGGCCTTTGCTGGCCGCTCGAATGCGGGGAAATCCAGCGCACTGAATACGCTGACCAATCAGAAGAACCTGGCGCGTACCTCAAAAACACCTGGCCGTACCCAGCTGATTAACCTGTTTGAAGTGGCCGAAGGAAAACGCCTGGTCGATTTACCGGGGTACGGTTACGCGCAGGTACCGGAAGAGATGAAGATCAAGTGGCAGCGCGCGCTGGGTGAATACCTGGAAAAGCGCATGTGCCTGAAAGGCCTGGTGGTGCTGATGGATATTCGTCACCCGCTGAAAGACCTTGATCAGCAGATGATCGACTGGGCTGTGGCAAGCGATATTGCCGTTCTGGTGCTGCTGACAAAAGCGGATAAACTGGCGAGCGGCGCGCGTAAAGCGCAGGTGAATATGGTTCGTGAAGCGGTACTGGCATTCAACGGTGATGTGCAGGTTGAAGCGTTCTCCTCGCTGAAAAAGCAGGGTGTGGATAAGCTGCGTCAGAAGCTCGACAGCTGGTTCAGTGAGCTGGAGCCCGCAACAGAAGCGGAAGAAGAGTAATACCGGGCGCGGCCATGGCCGCGCTTGTTTTTGTCCGAAATTTTCTTTGCCGCAATAAAAAACGCCCCAGTCATTACTGACTGGGGCGGCTAAAATATTCAGCCAAATCCGATTACGTGAAGTAAAAGGTCTGAAAGATAGAACATCTTACCTCTGTACCCTACGCCGCTAACTCTACCCCTTTTTTTGCTGCAGAAAAAGCACTTTTTGTAGTTTTTTTTCATTCTTTACATAGGGAATTCTAATGATCATCACAAAACGCACGTCGTTATGTTGCTAACTTACATAAAAAGCGCGTTATTCGCCGAACCATTAGTGAGCCTGATCCCAGTTTTCACCACTTCCCACTTCCACCAGCAACGGCACATCGAGTTTCATGCTGTTTTCCATCAGTTCGTGAATCGTCTTCGACACGCTATCGAGATCGTCTTTGTGCACTTCGAACACCAGTTCATCGTGTACCTGCATGATCATTTTCACGCGCGGTTTCTCTTTTTCCAGCCAGGCATCCACGGCGATCATCGCGCGCTTGATGATGTCAGCTGCGGTTCCCTGCATCGGGGCGTTGATTGCAGCACGTTCTGCCCCGGCACGGCGCGCCGCGTTGCTGGATTTAATGTCGGGTAAGTAGAGACGACGACCGTCCAGGGTTTCAACGTAGCCTTTTTCCTTCGCCTGCGCGCGGGTGCGTTCCATATATTCCAGTACACCCGGATATCGCTCGAAGTAGAGATCCATATACTTCTGCGACTCTTTACGCGGAATATTGAGCTGGCGTGAAAGACCGAAGGCGCTCATGCCGTAAATCAGGCCGAAGTTGATTGCTTTCGCGCTGCGGCGTTGCTCGTTTGTCACGCTGTCCAGCGGCAGACCAAAGACTTCCGCAGCGGTTGCCCGGTGGATGTCCTTCCCTTCGGCAAAGGCCGTCAACAGGCCCTTATCACGCGAGAGGTGCGCCATAATGCGCAGCTCGATTTGCGAGTAGTCAGCAGAAACAATCAGATAGTCATCAGGTGCAATAAACGCCTGACGAATGCGACGCCCTTCTTCATTTCGTACCGGAATGTTCTGCAGGTTCGGATCGGTCGAGGAGAGACGTCCGGTGGCCGCCACAGCCTGATGGTATGAAGTATGCACACGACCCGTTTTCGGGTTGATCATCAGCGGCAGCTTATCGGTGTAAGTCGATTTCAGCTTTGCCAGACCACGGTACTCCAGAATGACTTTGGGCAGCGGATAATCCAGCGCCAGCTCCTCCAGCACCTCTTCAGAGGTGGACGGTGCGCCGCCAGGGGTTTTCTTCAGCGGTTTGATCCCCTGCTTTTCAAACAGAATGGTTTGCAGCTGTTTTGGCGATGAGAGGTTAAACGGCTCACCGGCAAGCTCATGGGCCTTTTGCTCCAGTTCGGTCAGACGCTGGGCGAGTTCGCCCGAGTGGTTATGCAGTACCGTCGGATCGATTTTTACGCCGTTGCGCTCGATGCGTGAAAGAACAGGTACCAGCGGCATCTCAATGTTCTGAAACACATTCAGCGGCCCTTCGTGCTTCTGCAGTTTTGGCCACATCTTCAGGTGCAGCTGCAGCGTGACGTCGGCATCTTCTGCCGCATAGCGTCCCGCCTCTTCCAGCGCAATCTGGTTAAAGGTGAGCTGATTTTTGCCCTTACCGGCAATCTCTTCAAACGTGATGGTTTTGTGCTTTAACCAGCGGTCAGACAGGGAGTCCATATCATGACGGCCTGCTACGCTGTCCAGAATGTAGGATTCCAGCATGGTATCAAACGCTATACCGCGCAGCTCAATACCGTAGTTTTGCAGAATACCGCGATCGTATTTGAGGTTTTGCCCCACCTTCAACACATTGTCGTCTTCCAGAATCGGCTTCAGCAGTTCCAGCACGCGTTCGCGAGAGAGTTGCTCCGGTGCGTCCAGGTAATCGTGCGCGACGGGAACATAGGCAGCGATACCCGGCTCTGTCGCAAATGACAGGCCCACCATATTGGCGGTAATGTTATCCAGGCTGTCGGTTTCCGTGTCGAAAGCAAACACCGGTGCTTTTTTCAATTTCTCGATCCAGGCAACCAGCTGTGACTCTTCAAGAATGGTGTCGTAGTGCTCAAAAGAGAGCGCTGCGGCTTCTTCTTCAGCCTGATCGTCGGCATCAATGACAATCGTCTCTTTTGGCTTCGCAGCCGGTTTGACGCCTTTTGCCTGCAGCCATTTACCGGCTTCCACGTCGGTGGTCCAGCGCTTAAATTCGTATTTCTTAAACAGACTCAGCAGGTCATCCGCTGACGGTTGCTGTACCTCAAGCTGCTCACATCCCAGTTCCAACTCAACATCGGTTTTAATCGTCGCCAGCTTATAGGAGAGATAAGCCACCTCTTTATTCTCTTCCAGCTTCCCGGCCATGGTTTTTGCGCCACGGAAGGAGAGCCCGGCGATTTTGTCAGACTCCGCATACAGCGTATCCAGCCCGCCCAGTCCCTGAAGGAGTGCCTGTGCCGTTTTTTCGCCAACGCCTGGCACGCCTGGGATGTTATCCGATGAGTCGCCCATCAACGCGAGGAAATCGATAATCAACTCTGGCGGCACGCCATATTTTGCGACCACCTCTTCAGGGCCGAGGATGGTGTTGGTCATGGTGTTAATCAGGGTGATCCCTGGCGTCACCAGCTGCGCCATATCTTTATCACCAGTACTGATGAGAACCGGACGGCCCATTTTTTCGGCTTCACGCGCCAGGGTGCCAATGACGTCATCCGCTTCAACACCAGAAACCGCCAGCAGTGGCAGCCCCATCGCTTTCACCATCGCGTGCAGCGGCTCAATCTGCGCACGCAGATCGTCAGGCATTGGCGGACGGTGAGATTTGTAATGCTCAAATAACTCGTCGCGGAAAGTTTTGCCTTTCGCATCAAAAACGACTGCCGCATGGGTTGGCTGATACTGAAGGATCAGGCTACGCAGCATGTTAAGTACACCGTACATCGCGCCGGTGGGTTCCCCTGCGCTATTGGTCAGAGGAGGAAACGCATGATACGCCCGATACAGGTAAGAAGAGCCGTCGACGAGAATAAGAGGGTTTTCTGGGATCTGAACCATAATGTCCGTGCCTTTAATCAATTTATGACTAAAGGATGCCACAGAAGGATGAAAACATCAGTTATTAGCGCCTGATACAGGAAAAGATTTTACGATCGTGAGGATCGCTCGCAAAATTTAAACTGTGGATAAGTTTGTGAATACTTTCACTTCATATGACTAATAAAGGCAAAAAAAGCGTAAAGACACATAATTATCATCTATTTATCAATTAGTTATATGAGGATAATGAATTATATTGCTAGCTAATGAGAATATAGCATATGTGGATATATGCCCGGTTTGCTGCGTAATAGTAGTGAAATCTTCTGCAGCGAGATGCTGCCTGTCAACTCTCCGTATGAAAGCCCCATTATTTTGTCTGATTTCTGATAAAATCAGCGCCCTGCACCGGATAGTCGGTCGCTAACTTACAGCTAACCATTTGAAAAAGCTCATCATGTCGAGATTGCTCGCTGCAATAACATTACTGTTAAGCATCATTTTAACTATTCTGGTGACGATCGCCTGTTCTGTACCGATCATCATCGCTGGGATAATTAAACTGCTGTTACCTTTGCCTACGGTTTGGCGAGCCGTGTCGGCGTTTTGTAATTTCATGATGTACTGCTGGTGCGAAGGGTTGGCCATCCTGCTGCGCCTGAATCCTCACCTGAAGTGGGACGTTGAGGGTCTGGAAAGACTCAACAAAAAGAACTGGTATCTGCTGATCTGTAATCACCACAGCTGGGCCGACATCGTGGTGTTATGTGTGCTGTTCCGTAAGCATATCCCGATGAACAAATACTTCCTGAAGCAACAGCTGGCCTGGGTACCGTTTATCGGCCTGGCCTGCTGGGCGCTGGATATGCCGTTTATGAAACGCTATTCGCGCAGCT
This sequence comes from Enterobacter sp. SECR19-1250, assembly GCF_013391025.1. Taxonomy (NCBI): domain Bacteria; kingdom Pseudomonadati; phylum Pseudomonadota; class Gammaproteobacteria; order Enterobacterales; family Enterobacteriaceae; genus Enterobacter; species Enterobacter sp. SECR19-1250. Next base: position 29,892 of record NZ_JACASJ010000052.1, read on the forward strand.
ATTTGATTCGCCACCCGGAGCGGCGTGGTAAGGATGTGGAAACGACGCGTCGTTCCTGCGAGAAGTTTCGCGCACATCCGACAACGATTGTGAATTTTGTCGAAGGCTCGCGGTTTACAAAAGAGAAGCGTCTTCAGACTCGCTCCCCTTATCAGAACCTGCTGCCACCCAAGGCGGCGGGTATTGCCATGGCGCTTAACGTGCTGGGGGCACAGTTCGATAAATTACTGAACGTGACGCTCTGCTATCCGGAAAACGATAAGACGCCTTTCTTCGATATGCTTAGCGGCAAGCTGACGCGTATCGTGATTCGTGTCGATCTGGTGCCAATTGATACCGAACTGCATGGGGATTACGTTAACGATAAGAACTTCAAACGTCGTTTCCAGCTTTGGCTTAATACGCTCTGGAAAGAGAAAGACGAGCAGATAGAGAACATCAAAGCTTCAAACAAAAACGCCGGTCATTGACCGGCGTTTTTATATCATTGGGTTTACTTCTTCTCGACCAGGTATTTCACGGTGTCTGCGTACTGCTGTACGAAGATATCCATGCTGCTGGTGTCCATGCCCTGCATGTTCAGCTGATATTTGCCGTTAACATACATCGCCGGAACGCCCTGGAGCTGCAGATCGGCTGCGGCTTTTTCCTGTTGAGCAACCAGCGATTTCACGACAAAGCTGTTCCACGCGGCGTCGTAGTCTTCACCTTTCACGCCTGCGTCAACGAACACTTTACGAATATCTGCTGCGGTCTGGACGGTCTGGGTTTTCTGCACCGCTTCAAACATAGGGGAGGTGATCTTATCTTCCACACCCAGCGCAATCGCAACCGCCCACGCCTGAGTCAGGTCTTTACCCAATGGGCCCAGGAACTCAACGTGGTATTTGGTCATTTTGGTGCCTTCTGGCAGCTTTTTCTTCACGTTGTCAGCAACATGCAGCACCTGCTCAAACTCATAGCAGTGTGGGCAATAGAACGAGAAGAACTCGAGAACCTGTGGCTCGCCAGCGACGGGCTTGTCCAGCGTGATGTACTGTTTGCCGTCGGTAAACTGTGCAGCAGAAGCGCTAAATGCCAGAATCATACCTGCCAGCGCCAGCCAAATTTTTTTCATGATTAACTCTCTCCTGGGTGTGTCCAATTAATACATCGGCGTTAGTTGCAGTGGGGGTTCCTGAAGAACCTTAACCTGCTCAGTAAATGTGGATATCTGGCTGCGCCAGTAATCCTCTCCGGTAAGCCACGGGAAATTACGAGGAAATGCGGGATCATCCCAACGCCTGATTAACCATGCGAGATAATAAACAAAACGCATCGCACGTAAAGGTTCTATCAGGGCAATTTCGTCTGAATTAAAAGGGCTAAACTCTTCATAGGCTTCAATAATCGTTTCAAGCTGCATACGTTGCTCGGCTTTGTCGCCGTTGAGCAACATCCACAAATCCTGCACTGCAGGCCCCATCCTCGCATCATCGAGGTCAACAAACAGAGGGCCATCGCGCCAGAGAATATTCCCGGCATGACAATCACCATGCAAACGCAGGACAGAAATATCATCGCGCCAGCAGGCTTTTACCGCCCCAATAAGTTTATCCGTCGCGCTGAGAAACGCGTCCTTTAACGCAGAGGGAATAAACGCTGAGGTTTCGAAGACCTGGCGGGGTTCAATAAGGTATTCCTGAATTCCGATAGTCGGGCGGGCAATAAACGACGTTTTGCGTCCCGTCTGGTGGATGCGCCCCAGATAGCGGGCGACCCACTCCATTTGGTCGATATTATCCGCTTCAAACTGGCGGCCACCCAGACTGGGAAATACGGCGTAATAGAACCCTTCGTGCGTAAGGAGCGTTTGGTTATTGAATTTTATCGGTGCGGCAACAGGAACTTCATCATTCAGTAAATCGTGAGCAAACTGATGCTCTTCCTGAATTTGTTCAGCGGACCAGCGCTTGGGGCGATAGAACTTAACAACGAAGCGCTGGCGATCCTCGTCCTGGAATTGATAGACGCGGTTTTCGTAGCTATTTAGCGGGGTGAGCCCGGAATCCACCCGAATACCCTGCTCAAACAGCGCATCCATAATGGTATCCGGGTGTAATGTCTGGAAAGTAAAAGCCTGGTCGTTCATCCGATCATCCGGAAATTATACGAATGATTCAGGATATCATCTTGTGGCGATTTCGGTGCCGCCGCTTACAAGCTTTTACTCTTTAATTACGCCTCGGGCGCGCAGCAATGCGGTTTTAAAATCTTCCTCATAATCTTTCTGAATACCAGGAATAACAGCATCTTTGGCAGAGTCACGCATTTTGAGGTGATAGATCAGGATGTCGTCAGAAAGGTCTGTCAGTTCACCTTCAAAACCTGACTCTTTCGCCAGTTTCTGTAAAAATTGCATCAGATTCAGCTCTGGCTCTTTTTGCCAGGCTGGCTGGAGGAGTTCAATGACTTCATTCAGACGTTTACATTTCATGGTGGTGCTCCTTTCATTTAGAGTGACACGTTAGCAGGGTCAATCCCACAATAAAAGAGGCGATATTCGTGAATCCGGGTCAGGAAATCATCGGAGTGGTTCTGGCGGGTGGCAGGGCAACGCGCATGGCGGGAAAAGATAAGGGGCTTCAGCACCTTAACGGTAAGCCACTTTGGCAGCATGTTGCTGACACGCTTGCAGATCAGGTTTCGGCAATGGCCATCAGTGCCAATCGCCATATCGATATTTATCAGCGCAGCGGATACCCCGTTTATCAGGATACTCTTGGGGATTACGCAGGACCGTTGGCCGGCATGCTCTCGGTCATGCAGCAGTCTGAGGCAGAGTGGTTTGTTTTCTGCCCGTGTGATACGCCGTTTATTCCCTCCTGCCTTGTCGAGCGTCTCGTGCAATTTCGTGATGGTGCACCGGTTGTCTGGGTGCATGACGGTGAGCGTGACCATCCTGCTATTACGCTGATTCATAGATCATTAGTTCCAGCGCTGCAGGATTACCTGACGGCGGGAGAGCGAAGAGTCATGGTGTTTATGCGTCAGTCAGGCGGCCATTTCGTTGATTTTAGCGACTGGAAGTCTGCATTTGTGAACGTGAATACGACGGAAGATTTACAGACCATGCAGGAGAAAAAATGACGCCTGTTTTAGCTATCGCCGCCTGGAGTGGTACCGGGAAAACAACGCTGCTCAAAAAGCTGATACCCGCACTTTGTGCCAGAGGCATCCGCCCAGGGCTGATTAAGCATACCCACCACAATATGGACGTCGATAAACCGGGTAAAGACAGCTATGAACTGCGTAAGGCAGGTGCCGCGCAAACCATGGTGGCAAGTCGTGAGCGGTGGGCATTAATGACGGAAACGCCCGATGAAGCACCACTGGATCTCGCGTATCTGGTCAGTCGGATGGATCACTCCACGCTTGATCTGGTGCTGGTTGAGGGATTTAAGCATGAGGCCGTTGCAAAGATCCTGCTGTTCAGAAGCGATGCCGGGCATGATGTTAGCGAGTTAACGCTGGATGAGCATGTCATTGCGGTGGCCAGCGATGTCGCTCTCGATGTTGAGGTTCCGGTGCTGGATTTAAATGATGAGGATAAGATTGCTGAGTTTATTGTGGGGTGGTGTGCGGTCTGATGCCCTCTCCCGCAGGAAGAGGGAGAAAAACAAAAGTAAAAAACCCCGCACCTTACGGTACGGGGTTCTTCTTATTTAATGCCTGGCAGTTCCCTACTCTCACATGGGGAGACCCCACACTACCATCGGCGCT
>NZ_JACASJ010000053.1:0-33503 GCF_013391025.1 Enterobacter sp. SECR19-1250
AGTCCTCCGTGCAGGCATTATTTTGTGGGGAACCCTCAGCCCACAGGGAGAGGGAATAAATACTAAAAACGGCAATCAGGGATTGCCGTTTTGCTTTTGCCTTGTGCGGCCTGATGCCCTCACCCTGGCCCTCTCCCACTGGGAGAGGGAATAAACACTAAAAACGGCAATCGGAGATTGCCGTTTTGCTGTTTATTATGCGTTATACGCATTCTCGCCGTGGCTGTTGACGTCGAGACCTTCGCGCTCCTGCTCTTCCGGTACGCGCAGACCCACAGTCATGTCCGCCAGTTTGTAGCCAATGAAGGCCACCACAGCAGACCACACAACGGTAATGGCGATACTTTCCAGCTGCACCAGCACCTGGTGAACCATGTCAACGCCCTCAGCGTAACCCACTCCGCCCAGCGATTTCGCGGCGAAGATACCGGTCATGATACAACCGACGATACCGCACACGCCGTGCACGCCAAAGACATCGCAAGGGTCATCCACGCGCAGAAGACGTTTCAGCGCCGTCACACCCCACAGACCCGCCAGACCTGACACCAGGCCGACAAGCAGCGCACCACCGACACCGACGTAACCACATGCTGGGGTGATCCCCACCAGACCGGCAATGGCACCCGAGCACGCGCCCAGCAGAGAAGGTTTACCGCGAACCGCCCACTCACCAAACACCCATGAGAGGATTGCACCCGCCGTGGCCACCACGGTATTCACGAAGGCCAGCGCAGCGATTTCGTTAGCAGCGCTCGCAGAGCCGGCGTTGAAGCCGAACCAGCCAAAATAGAGGATTGCTGTACCGGTAAAGACCATCGGCAGATTGTGTGGTTTGAACGCTTCTTTGCCAAAGCCCACGCGTTTGCCAATCAGGTATGCACCCACCAGACCCGCTACCGCGGCGTTGATGTGAACAACGGTACCGCCTGCGAAATCCAGCGCGCCGTGCGACGCCAGCAGACCGCCACCCCAGACCATGTGTGCAATCGGCACATAGGAGAGCGTCAGCCAGACCACCACAAAGATCAGAACGGCAGAGAAGCGAATACGCTCAGCCAGCGCACCCACAATCAGCCCCACGGTGATACAGGCGAACGATCCCTGGAACGCAACGTGGATGTACTGATAGAAACTGCCCATCACTGCGGTCAGTTCAATATTTTTCAACATGGCCCAGTTGAAGTTGCCGAAGAAGGCGTTACCTTCACCGAAGGCCAGAGAGTAGCCGTAAACCACCCACAGCACGCAAACCAGCGCGAACGTCACGGCAACCTGCGTCAGCATGGAGAGAACGTTTTTGCCACGGATCAGGCCGCCGTAAAACAGCGCGATGCCCGGAATAGACATGAACAGCACCAGCGCGGTGCTGATCATCATAAAGGCGTTATCGGCTTTGTCTGCCACCGCAGGAGCAGCCATTGCCAGGCCCGGCAGCAGTGCCAGCGAACCCAGACCCGTTTTGATTGTTGCTATCTTCATTTTCTCGATCCCTATCACTGTGTGCCAGGAGTTACTTACAGTGCCGCTTCGTCAGATTCGCCGGTACGGATGCGAATGACACGCTGCAGTTCGGCAACGAAAATTTTGCCGTCGCCAATTTTGCCGGTATAGGCCGCTTTGCTGATCACATCGATGACTTCATCAAGCTGGTCATCAGCAATCGCGACATCAATTTTTACTTTTGGCAGGAAGTTAACGCTGTATTCCGCCCCGCGATAAAGCTCGGCATGACCCTTCTGACGACCGAAGCCTTTCACTTCGGTGACAGTCAGTCCCTGAATACCCATTGAAGACAACGCTTCACGCACGTCTTCGAGTTTGAATGGTTTGATTACCACCGTAACCAGCTTCATAGATCCCCTCCAGTCAGAATTCGGTAATGGCCGCAGCAACACGCAGGAGACATTGCAAGGGATGTGCCAGAAATGAAAACGGAAGGGAAAAGCGGCGCAATGCGCGTTAAAAGACCATGCATGGTCAACAGGTGAAAAAAAACGCACCATGGCAGTGCATGGCGCGTTTCGGTTTTGCACCAACAGCGGTGACTGTTAGCACGTTGCCTGTTTTTGGTGCATCAGGCGCTAAGCGACTCTTCCTCCCGGACGCTGGCCGCCAGCTCTTCACCCGCCAGTTGCAGCTGATACATCTGCCAGTAGCGGCCTTTCGCCTCCAGGAGCGCCCGGTGCGTACCGCGTTCAACGGCCTGTCCGCGATGCAGCACCAGAATGGTATCTGCGTCGACAATCGTTGAAAGACGGTGCGCGATAACCACCAGCGTCGTGTGGTCGCGCACGGCGGCCAGTGCCTGCTGGATAGCCTGTTCAGTACCGGAGTCGATGCTGGCCGTCGCTTCATCCAGAATCAGCACCTGTGGCGTTTCAATCAGCACACGCGCCAGCGCCAGAAGCTGTTTTTGCCCGACAGAAAGATTATTACCCTGCTCGCCCAGCCGGGTGTTGATTCCGTCGCTGAATCCGCGTGCCAGCTCCGCGAGCTGCACTTTTTCCAGCACTGCCCAGACCTGCTCCTCGGTATAATCACGCCCCAGGGTCACGTTGGCGTAAAAGGTATCGGCCAGCACAACCGGATCTTGCTGCACCATCGCTACACCTTTACGCAATACGCTGTGGCTGAGCGACGCCAGCGGACGTCCATCCAGACGAATTTCGCCTTTCGTTAACGGGTAGTAGCCCATCAACAGGCTTGCAAGCGTACTCTTGCCGCTGCCGGTATGCCCCACCAGCGCCACAAAGCCGCGCGACGGCACATCAAGATTGATGTCCTGCAACACCAGCCTGTCTTCACGGTAGGCAAACGAGACATGGTCAAAGGTAATGGCCCCGCTTTGCAGCGGTGCTGTATCCTCACCATAGGTTTGACGCGGTCTGTCCATCAGTTCAAAGACGCGCTCGCCGGCAACCACTGCCTGCTGCAACATGGATTGTTGGGTTGTGAGTTCAATCAGCGGCTCGTTCAGGCGTCCCAGATAGCTGATAAAAGCATACAGAACCCCCACTTCAATCGTTCCGCCCGGACTCAGGCCAAAGAGCATCAGCAGGCCGCAAAGCACCAGTGCCGAGAAGAGGCTCAGCAGCGGACGCAGCAGGAAACCATCAAGGCGCAGCGTCTGCATACGCGCCATATAGTGCGAACGGCTGGCTTCGCCCATGCGTTCGCCAAAGCGAGCCTGCTGGCGGAACTGCTGGATAACGCTCATGCCGTTGATCACTTCGTTGAAGCCATCGTTAATATCGGCCAGGTAGGTCCGCACCCGACGTACAATGGGCGTGCTGTAGCGCTGATAGATCACCATCACAATCAGCACCGCCGGGAAAATCGCGATCGCCACCAGCGCCATGCGCCAGTCAAGGCTGAACATCGCCACCAGCATGGCGCCAATCAATGCGGCACTGCGCAGCACGGTCGCCACGACCGTCACGTACAGATCGCGGATCACCTCGGTATCGTTGGTCACCCGCGAAATCACCTGCCCGACCGGCTGGATATCAAACTCGCTCAGCGGCTGGCGCAGCGCAGCATCCATAACGTCGGTACGCAGCTTCTGAACCACACCCACCGCCGCCCGGTTAAAGAGTAGCGACTGCGCATAGTGCAGGCCAGCCGCTGCCAGCTGTAGCCCCACATAGGCCACGCCTAACCCCGCCACCAGCCCCAGCGGCAAATAGCTTTTCGCAACCATATTGTCGATGAAATAACTGATGAGCAGCGGACCGCTCACTTCTGCAATCGCCGCAATCCACAGCAGCACGACGGCAAGAGCAAGGGGTTTTCGCCATGGTGAACCGTAGGCCAGCAGGCGTTTTAGCGTCGGCCACTGCGTTTTTGATTTACGCATTAGCGTCCTCCTCTTCCTGTTCCGGGGCATCGTCGAGTGCCGCTTCAAGCTGCTAATAGCGATACATATCGCGATACCAGCCCGGTTGCTCCGCAAGCTGGTCATGCTGCCCGCGCTGGGCAATGTGCCCGTGCTGCAACACCAGAATTTCACTGGCTTCCGTCAGCGCTGACAAACGGTGGGCACTGATGATCACCGTCCGTCCGTCGCTCCACTGGCGAAGGTTATGCAGGATCTGGTGCTCGGTTCGACCATCCACAGCAGAAAGCGCATCATCCAGGATCAGGATTTCAGCATTGAGCAGCAGCGCACGGGCAATGGAAATTCGCTGTTTTTGCCCGCCAGAGAGCATAACGCCACGTTCACCCACCTCCGTTTCATACCCCTGCGGCAGACGCAAAATATCGTCATGTACGCTGGCTAAGCGCGCCACATGCTCAATCTCTTCCTGCGTGGCCGACGGACAGCCAAGGGCTATGTTGTTCGCCACAGTGTCAGAAAAGAGAAACGGCGTCTGGCTGACCACGGCCAAACGGCGACGCCAGTCGTCTAGTTGCAGTGTCGTGAGAGGAAGATTGTGGAAACGAATATCCCCCTGCGTGACATCAAAGTGACGCTGGAGCAGCGAAAGAACGGTACTTTTACCGGATCCCGTCGGGCCACAGATCCCGAGCATTTGCCCCGGTTGCAGCGTAAAGCTGACGTTTTCCAGCACCGGATGTTCCGTCTGAGGATAAACAAACGTACGGATGTCGACGTTCATCACCCCACGCCCTTCCGGTACCGGTTCGGTACCGTCGTTGACCACTGGCGCTTCAGACAGCATGGCGCGAATGCGGCTATAGGCGGCACTGCCGCGCTCCACGATGTTAAACATCCAGGCCAGCGCCAGCATCGGCCAAATCATCAGCCCCAGGTACATGGCAAAACTGGTTAACTGCCCCAGGGTCAAGGTGCCCTGCACCACCATCCAGCTCCCGCCACCGACGGCCAACAGGTTGGCCATGCCAATAGCGATATAGATGGTCGGATCAAAGCGCGCATCAATACGCGCAACGCGCATGTTTTTTGCGCCGGTGTCTGCGGCATCGGCCGCAAACAGGGCAGATTGCCGATCCTCCAGACCAAAGGCTTTGATCATGCGAATACTGGTCATACTCTCCTGCGTGCGATCGTTTAGCGACGAAAACGCCGCCTGCGCCAGCTTGAAACGCTCGTGCAGTTGTTCGCCATAACGGTTGATCGCCAGCGCCATCAGCGGCATCGGCAGCAATGCCAGCAGGGTAAGTTGCCAGCTGATCTGAGTGGACATCACAATCAGAACCGCGCAGCCCATCACCAGCGAATCCACCAGCGTTAACACCCCTTCCCCGGCGGCGAACACCACGCGATCGACGTCGTTGGTGGCGCGGGCGATGAGATCCCCGGTGCGATGGCGCAGGTAAAACTCGGGGTGCTGGCGACTCAGCTGACGGTAAAAATCCTCGCGCAGCTCAACGGCCAGCTGATAGGACGCGCCAAACAGCAGCACGCGCCAGACGTAACGCAGCAAATAGACGATGACGGCCGTCAGCACCAGCGTGCCCACCCACATCAACACCCGTGCGGTGGTGTAATGCTGTTCCGTAACGCCATCCACGACGTAGCCCACCACCTTCGGCGGGATCAGCTGCAAAATGGCAATGATGATAAGCAGGAGAACTGCGCCGAGGTAGCGCTGCCACTCCCGACGAAAGTACCAGCTTAGTTGGGCAAATAATCGCACGCGGTTTGTTCCTGAAGGTATTTTATGGAGTTATTCAATGGGTAACGCTGTGGTGTATTTAATCTGTTCCATGGCGAAGCTTGAGGTGACGTCCGACAAGCCCGGTACGCTATTCACCAGCCGCTTGTAGAAATCATCATAGCGCTTCATGTCTGCCACCTGGACACGCATCAGATAATCGTACTCCCCGGCCATACGCCAGAAGCCGAGGACCTCCGGCATGTCAGAGACCTGGTTTACGAAGCGACAATACCATTCGCTGCTGTGATGCTGCGTTTTTATCAGGACAAAGGCCGTCAGGCCCAGCCCCAGTTTTTCGGGATCTAATAACGCGACACGCCCCAGCAGAATGCCGTCATCTTCCAGCTTCTTGAGGCGCTTCCAGCACGGTGTGGTGGTCAGATTAACGGCATCTGCCAGCGCCTGCAAAGAGAGGGTGCAGTCACTTTGCAGCAATGAAAGCAGCTTGCGGTCAATTTTATCTAGCATACCCACCTCACAGAGAAAATTTTTCTCCCTTCATTCTATTTTAAAGGCCAGATAGCAACAATTTTTTCTGTGCTTTTCGCTATGCTGGGCACAAAATGACAAACGGATAATTACGATGAATAGCAACTGGGTTAAACATGCCATCAGCGAAATCAATGCCGACTACCAGCGCTCAGCCGACACCCATTTAATCCGCCTCGCCCTGCCGGGGTTTGCGGGGATTCAGCTGTATCTGAAAGACGAAAGTACCCATCCTACGGGCAGCCTGAAGCATCGTCTGGCGCGTTCGCTGTTCCTGTATGGCTTGTGTAACGGCTGGATTAAAGAAGGCACGACAATTGTTGAATCGTCATCCGGTTCGACCGCCGTCTCCGAAGCCTATTTCGCCCGTTTACTGGGCCTGCCGTTTATCGCTGTCATGCCCTCATGCACCGCGAAACGCAAAATCGAACAGATCGAATTTTATGGCGGACGCTGCCACTTTGTAGAAAGCGCCTGCGAAATTTACGCCGCCTCGGAAATGCTGACCCGTGAGCTGAACGGCCACTATATGGATCAGTTCACCTTCGCCGAGCGTGCAACCGACTGGCGTGGCAATAACAATATAGCGGACAGTATTTTCCGTCAGATGACTCATGAGCCCCATCCGGTTCCGTCATATATCGTCATGAGCGCCGGTACGGGCGGAACCTCGGCCACGATTGGCCGCTATATCCGCTGTCAGGGCTACGATACGCAACTGATGGTGGTGGATCCGCAAAACTCGGTCTTCCTCGACTACTGGCAAAGCCGCAATGCCGACCTGCGCAGTCCGGTGGGCAGTAAAATTGAAGGGATTGGCCGCCCGCGCGTTGAGCCGTCGTTCATTCCTGATGTGGTGGATGAAATGCTCCGCGTACCGGATGCCGCCAGCGTCGCGACGGCGCACTGGCTGGAGACGCAGCTGGGCCGCAAGGTGGGTGCCTCTACCGGTACCAATATGTGGGGTGCGCTGCAGCTGGCAGCACGCATGCGTGAAGAGGGCCGCACGGGCTCTATCGTCACGCTGCTGTGCGACAGCGGGGAGCGCTACCTGGAAACCTATTACAACGCGGAGTGGGTGCAGGCGAACATCGGCGATATTGCGCCGTGGAAAGCGCAAATTGCACAGCTGGTGAAATAAAAAAAAGCCAGACCGAAGTCTGGCTTGCTGGAAGGGTCTCACTATTCGGGGGAATATGGGAGGGTGTTGTTGTCCAGCCAATGTGTTAAAAAATGGGACACCGCTTCATTACGGCAGTGTCCGATAACCGGCAGATGAGGAAGCGCAGAGATCAGCTGCGGCATAGCATTCCCCATAATCAAACCGCGCCCGACGCTGCCCAGCATTTCGCGGTCGTTCATGGCGTCACCAAACGCCATACACTCCTGCAGCGTCAAGCCCAGGTGGCCGCTCAGGACCGCCAGGGCAGAACCTTTGTTACACCCCACCGGCAACACTTCCAGACAATCCACCGCCGAAAAGGTCAGATGGGCCCGGTCGCCTAACGCCTCATTCAACTGAATACGTAAGCGGCAGAGATCGTCGTGATCGCCACAAAAACAGATCTTGGTCACCGCGTGGGCAGGGATGCGGCGCAGATCCATCAGCTGATAGCGAAAACCGCTGTAGACATGCGCATGGAGAAGTTGAGGGATTTCACGACCGGTAAACCAGCCGTTATCGTTAAAGACATGAACGCTGGCCTGGGTATCCCAGGTACTGTGCAGCACGATATCCGCCACTTCCGGGTTGAGATCCTGACGGTGCAGCACCTCCCCTTCGACCGAATGAATTCGTGTTCCGTTGCCGGTAATCAGAAATGCATCCAGGGAAAATGCGCCCAGGAGATGGCGCATCTCCAGCACATGACGGCCGGTAGCAAACGTCAGGGTTACATCACGCGGACGCAGGCGCTTAAGCGTGTTCAGGGTTTTCTCCCCTAAACGGTGATCCGGCATTAACAACGTGCCGTCCATATCAAATGCAGCGAGCCGAGCCATCATAACTCCCGAAATGTGATGCGATTAACTTGTGCATCAGTATTGCGTGAGATATACGGAAGTAATAGTGAATAGATGAGAATTATTGTTCCGGGTTTATCATGCGCCAACTCAACCGCCTCAAACAGTATCAACGCCTGTGGCAACCCTCCGAAGGGGCACCGCAGCAGGTCACCATTGCGGAGCTCGCCAGCCGCTGTTTTTGCAGCGAGCGGCATGTTCGCACCCTGCTGCGTCAGGCGCAGGAGGCTGGCTGGCTGAACTGGCATGCACAGTCTGGTCGCGGCAAGCGCGGCGAGCTAAGGTTTTATGTCAGCCCGGAATCATTGCGCAATACGATGATGGAAGAAGCGCTGAAGCATGGGCAGCAGCATAACGCCCTGGAGCTGGCCCAGCTTGCGCCGGAAGAGTTGCGGGAGTTGCTGCATCCCTTTTTGGGCGGACAGTGGCAAAACGATACGCCGACGCTGCGCATTCCCTATTACCGCTCGCTGGATGCGCTGCAGCCTGGCTTTTTACCCGGCCGGGCGGAGCAGCACCTGGCAGGCCAGATTTTCTCCGGGCTGACGCGCTTTAACGGCAACAGCAGCGAACCGACGGGCGATCTTGCCCATCACTGGGAAGTCACGGATGGCGGCCTGCGCTGGCATTTTTATATCCGCTCGACCCTGCACTGGCATAATGGCGACAAAATTGAGACAGCGCAGTTGCAGCGGAGCCTGAAGGCCCTGCTTATGCTGCCAGCCCTGCGCAAACTGTTCCAGAGCGTATTAGATATCGAGGTCACTCACCCGCAGTGCCTGACGTTTACCCTGCATCAACCGGACTACTGGTTGCCCCATCGTCTGGCGACCTACTGTAGCCGTCTGGCCCACCCTGACCAGCCCATGACGGGCAGCGGCCCTTTCAGGCTGAGCGTGTTTGATTCCGAGCTGGTGCGTCTGGAAAGCCACGAGCAGTACCATCTTAGCCACCCGCTGATCAAGGCGATTGAATACTGGATCACGCCGACGCTATTTGATTACGGACTGGGGACCAGCTGTCGTCATCCGGTCCAGATTGCCATTGGCGAGCCTGATGAACTGGAGAGCCTGCGGCTGGTAAGTAACAGCACCAGCCTGGGCTTCTGTTATCTCACCCTGAAACAGAGCGACCGGATGAGTCAACTGCAGGCTCGACGGCTAATTAATATCATCCATCTCTCAACGCTGCTGCATACGCTCCCGCTGAACGAAGGGTTGATTACCCCAACAGAAGAGCTGCTTCCAGGCCTGCCTATTCCCCGGTGGCCGGATTTAACGCACGTTCCTTTACCGGCAGCGTTAACCCTCGTTTACCATTTGCCCGTTGAGTTACACACCATGGCAAACCAGCTAAAACAGTATCTTGCGCAGCAGGGCTGCGAACTGACCGTTATCTTTCACGATGCGAAGACGTGGGACGGATGTCCGCAGCTTGCCGATGCGGACATGATGATGGGAGACAGGCTGATTGGCGAAGCGCCGGAGTACACGCTTGAACAGTGGCTTCGGTGCGATACCCTCTGGCCGCATCTGCTAAGCGCGCCGCAAGTTGCGCATCTGCAGGCCACGCTGGATGCCGTACAGACTCAGGCCGATGAGCAGGCAAGACACGCTGGCCTGAGGGCCATCTTTACCCGGCTGATGGATAATGCGGTGCTGACGCCGCTGTTTAACTACCAGTATCAAATTAGCGCGCCACCGGGAGTAAACGGAATACGACTGAATACCCGTGGCTGGTTTGATTTCACTGAAGCCTGGCTTCCAGTCCCCCGGTCGTGAAGAAGCTGGTCGTCGCCGAAGTCAGACGGTAACATAATGTTTTTACCGTAACTGTCGAGATGATTTATGAAACGTGCCGTCGTCGTGTTCAGTGGAGGACAAGATTCCACTACCTGCCTGGTTCAGGCGCTTCACCAGTACGATGAAGTGCATTGTGTCACTTTCGATTATGGCCAGCGCCATCGCGCTGAAATCGACGTTGCCCGCGAACTGGCGCTGAAACTGGGCGCACGCGCGCATAAGGTGCTGGACGTCACGCTGTTAAACGAACTGGCCGTCAGCAGCCTCACCCGCGACAGTATTCCTGTTCCTGATTACAAACCTGACGCCAGCGGTATTCCCAATACCTTTGTGCCGGGCCGTAATATTCTTTTTCTGACCCTGACGGCCATCTACGCCTACCAGGTGCAAGCCGAAGCGGTGATCACCGGCGTTTGCGAAACCGACTTCTCCGGTTACCCGGACTGCCGCGACGAGTTTGTGAAAGCGCTCAATCACGCAGTAAATCTGGGGATGGCCAAGGAGACGCGCTTTGAAACGCCGCTAATGTGGCTTGATAAAGCGGAAACCTGGGCACTGGCGGACTACTGGGGCAAGCTGGATCTGGTTCGCAGCGAAACCCTGACCTGCTACAACGGCATTAAGGGCGACGGATGTGGCCAGTGCGCCGCCTGTAACCTGCGTGCCAATGGCTTGAATCACTACCTGGCAGATAAAGCCGGTGTGATGGCCGCGATGCAGAAAAAAACCGGGCTGAAATAGGGTTATTTGACCGTGCTGTCGAACAGTTTTACACCGGCAGCACGCGTGACTTTCATTAGCGTAGTCAACGTTGGATTGCCATTATCAGACAAGGTTCGGTATAGCTGCTGACGGGAAAGACCTGCTTTGGCAGCAATTTCACCTATACCGCCGCGGGATTCGATGACCTGGCGGAGTGCAATGAGATAGGCAGGGATCCCCTGATCCTCATAAATTTCTTCCAGTGCTATTTGCAGGTAAAGTTGAGCATAGGAAGGATTCTCACGAAGCATTTTTACAACCGCATCGTGATGGTTAACAGAACTTGAATAGTGTCGTTTAGAAGTGCTCATCTGTTTTTCCTTTAGATAGATGATCTTTCAAGAAATCTACCGCCTGTTTAACATCTTGTTTTTGACTCTTCTTGTCACCACCGATGAGTAACAACAAGACCCTCTGATGCTCTACGGCAAAATAGATCCTGTAACCGGGACCACTATCAATTCGCATCTCCCAAACACCTTCTCTAAGGTATTTGTAATCACCAAAATTATGCTTTATTGCACGGTTAATACGCATAAGGATCCGTAAAACGGTCTCCGGATCCTTTCTACGCATCCTGGTTATCCACTCCTCAAACGGCACTTTGCCGTCACGGGTCCGATAACGCTCAACAACATAGTCCCTGTCCATTATTCTATCCCTGGAAAAACACTTTGTCTTTTATAAAAGACAAAAAATCACACGATCATCAACTCCAGCTTTTCCCGCAACTCCCCTTCCAGCGGCAGTGCTTTCTGCGTTTTCAGATCGATACAAACGAAGGTGATCAGCGCATCGGCTACCACCTGCCCTTCCGGATCCAGCGTCACGACCTGACTGAGCACGCCGCTCTTCCCGTTTAGCTGTTGCACCTGGCTGGTCACTGTAAGCACATCCCCCAGCACGGCCGGGCGACGGTAGTTGATATTGATGTTGACGACCACGAACGCAATGTTGTGCGCGGTCAGCCATTGGAAGCTTTCGCTGTTTTCCAGCCCGTCCCAGCGCGCCTCTTCCAGAAATTCGAGATAGCGGGCATTATTCACGTGCTGGTAAACATCAAGATGAAAACCGCGTACTTTGATTTTTGTCTGCATAGCGCAATAGCCTTTACTGTTGTTATAGGATAAGAGGTCAAGACTGGTATGACCTCTTTATCCTGGCAAACTTTTGCTGCTGTGCAAGTAAAACTGAAATTACAACGTCAGGTGTGAGAGGTTGCGCTCAACCAGTGAACTGCCCATCCCCGGAACCTGCCTGAGGTCGTCAACCGTTTTAAACGGGCCGTACTCTTCACGGTAGCTGACGATAGCCTGCGCTTTTTTGAGCCCTACGCCGTTCATCACGCGGGCGAGATCTTCAGCCGAGGCCGTATTGATGCTGACGCGTGTACCGTCGTCCCCTGTGCTTTTGCCAGGTTCAGCGGCTTTAGTTTGGGCAGATGCTTGTGCAGCGGGGTCAGTTTTGCTTTGTACAGACTGCGTTTTGGCTGCGGGGGACGCCGCCAGTGCGCCTGCGCTCATTCCGGTAGTGGCAATAGCCAGTGTGATTAGCAGTGCTTTGATTCCACATTTCATGCTGTTATCTCCTTGTTTGTTGACAGCCATGTCACCATAGCCGTCAGCCAAAAGAGGCTCAAACATGCATTTGCAGAAATGGAAAAGGCCGCGAAAGCGGCCTCCAGGGTTTGCAGAGCGTTACGAAAATCTGCGAGCAGATACGTAATTATTGCTGCTGAGTGATGGCATCGCCCAGCTTGATTTTGGCTTCTTTACGCAGGTTGCTCATCATCGCTTCGAAAGCAATCTGGGCATTGTTCTGGGTGATACCCTGAACCATTGCTTTCTTTTGCGCTTCTGGCATGGTGCCGGCTTTCACTTCATCCAGCGCCAGCAGAACGACGTTCCCCTGCATGTCGGTTGTTGTCCCGAAGCTCGGTTTGTCTTTCGCTGGTAGGCTCAGACCAAACACAGCCTGGCTGATTGGGTCCTGACCGGTACGGCTCAGCGTTTTCGCGTCACCGAAGCTCAGACCCGCCGCTTTAAGGGCGTCTTCTTTACCGGCTTTCAGGTCAGCCAGGATCTTCTCAGCATCCAGTTTTGCCTGCTGTTCCGCTTTGCTATGTTTAACCTGCGCCACAACCTGATCTTTCACTTCCGCAAGCGGTTTTACCGCTTCAGGCTTGTGCTCGCTCACGCGCAGAACAAACGCACGGTCACCGTCAACGGTAATGATATCGGAGTTGCTGCCCGGCGTACCGTTCTCGCCCACCAGACCACCGTTGAAGATGGCATCCGAAACCGGTTTGAAGTTCAGCTCTTCCGGCAGGTTGTCACGGCCAAACCAGCCGGTCTCAACCGCTTTCACGCCAGCGGCCTGCTCTGCACCGGCCAGAGATTCGTTGTCGTTGCTCGCCGCATCGCTCACTTTCTGCTGCAGGGCATAGTACGCATCGAGCGCTTTTTCCTGCTTCACTTTGGCGGCGATATCATCACGCACCTCAGCCAGAGGTTTGGTTTTAGCGGCTTCGATATCATCCAGACGCGCAATCAGGAAACCAACGGACGATTTAATCACACCCGACAGCTGGCCCTTGTCTTTCAGACCGGCATTTTTCAGCTCATCCGGCGTAGTCGCCGCTTCCAGCCAGCCCATATCGCCGCCATTTCTGGCAGAAATGATGTCGGTGGATTTTGCTTTCGCAACGGTGGCGAAATCTGCGCCTTTGTTCAGCTCATCCAGCACCGCTTTGGCATCGGCTTCGGTTTTGGTCTGAATCACGCTGTAGCGGTTACGCTGCGGCTGAGTGAACTGATCCTGATGCTGATCGTAGTAAGACTGGATTTCTGCATCAGTCGCGGTTTCCTGCAACGCAGCAGCATCCAGCTTGATATAGCTCACGCGGAACTGCTCAGGTGCAACAAAGCTGTTTTTATTCTGCTCGTACCAGGCGTTAACCTCTGCGTCGCTCACCTGCTGCTTCGCCGCGAGCGCATTCACATCAATGGTCGCCTGACGCACAACACGCTGCTGTGCCACCAGGGCTGCCAGTTCGTCAGTTTCACCTTTGAGCATGAAATCAGTACCAACCACCGCATTGATGAGCTGTTGCGTCGTCAGTTGGTTACGCAGCGCCTGCGCGTATTGATCGGCCGTCATGCCCATCTGATTCACAATGCTGTTATAGCGAGCATTGTCGAACTTGCCGTTAGACTGGAAAGCCTGAGTCGAGAAGATGGCTTTTTTAACCTGCTCGTCGCTGATACCCAGACCCAGTTTTTTGGCATATTGATCGAGGAGCGCTTCGTCAATCAGGCGGTTCAGCGTCTGCTGGCGCAGGGTTTTCATGTATCCTTCGTTCGCAGCCAGCTCAGAGAATTGGTCGCCCAGCTGTTGCTGCATACGGTTACGTTCACCGGCAAACGCGTTCTCGAACTGACCGCGGCTGATTTCCTGGCCGTTCACTTTTGCGGCATAGTTTGCGCCACCGCCGATAAGGTAACTGCTCACGCCGGTCAATATGAACGACACGATAATGATACCGAAAATAATCTTGAGCACGAGACTGTTAGCAGCCGTGCGTAAGCTGTCCATCATGGTGTAACAACACTCCGCTGTAGGTGACTGGTTACCTGACGCTAACGGAAAATCCTGACCGTCGCGCGTAAAGGCGTATTGTGACAAGAAAACGGGGCGATTGTCAGCCCACAACTCGCATAAACTCGCACAAATCAGGTCTGGACAAATAAAAAAGGCACATCAAATGATGCGCCCTTGTACTTTTCGGCTTCCCTGAAACGGGAAAGCAATCAGTTTACTGCGTCTTTCAGCGCTTTACCTGCACGGAAACCCGGCACTTTAGCGGCAGCAATGGTGATCTCTTTACCGGTCTGAGGGTTGCGGCCAGTACGGGCAGCACGCTCTTTAACAGCAAAAGTACCGAAGCCTACCAGTGCAACGTCGTCCCCAGCCTGCAGAGATTCAGTAACAGAAGCAATTAATGCATCTAACGCACGTCCAGCTGCAGCTTTAGAAATATCAGCACCAGCAGCAATTTTGTCAATCAGTTGAGATTTATTCACTGTTCTCTTCCTCTCTTTATAATTTATATCGCGCCTGAATCCTTCACAACGCGACCGCGCAGCAGTTATATCAGGCCTGCCATGACCTTACAACACCCGTTGTTGATGGCTGACCTAATCAGCAATCTAAATTAGCTATACAAAAAAAGGCTGGCAAGTGCGAAATGACTTACCAGCCTTGTTTTTATTGACGCTCTTTGCGCGAGGTCACTATTTTGCGGTCACAACCTGCATTCCGGAGGGTTCATTCTGCAATGCGAGAGTAAGAACCTCCTCAATTCGCTTAACAGGATGAATTTGCAGATCGGCAATCACGTTGTCCGGAATCTCTTCCAGATCGCGTTTATTTTCGTAAGGAATCAATACGGTTTTGATCCCACCACGATGTGCCGCCAGCAGTTTTTCTTTTAACCCACCAATTGGCAGAACCTGACCACGCAGGGTAATTTCACCGGTCATTGCGACATCAGCACGCACCGGGTTCCCTGTAAGACAGGAGACCAGCGCGGTACACATCGCGATACCGGCGCTTGGGCCATCTTTCGGCGTTGCCCCTTCCGGGACGTGAACGTGAATGTCGCGTTTTTCGTAGAAATCCGGGTTGATCCCCAGTTTCTCCGCACGTGCGCGAACCACGGTCAAGGCCGCCTGGATGGACTCCTGCATGACTTCACCTAGAGAACCGGTGTAGGTTAGCTTACCTTTACCTAGCACACAGGCGGTTTCGATGGTCAGCAGATCGCCGCCCACTTCCGTCCATGCCAGACCGGTGACCTGACCCACGCGGTTTTCGTTGTCCGCACGACCATAGTCGAAACGCTGAACGCCCAGATAGGCATGCAGATTGTCGCCGTTAATGGTGATGTGCTTCAGGCTCTTATCCAGCAGCAGCTGTTTCACCGCTTTACGGCACAGTTTCGAGATTTCACGCTCAAGGCTACGCACGCCCGCTTCGCGAGTGTAGTAGCGAATGATGCCGATAATCGCGCTGTCCTCGACGGTCAGTTCGTTGGCTTTCAGTGCGTTACGCTCAATCTGTTTCGGCAGCAGATGCTGCTTCGCAATATTCAGCTTCTCGTCTTCGGTATAACCAGACAGACGGATCACTTCCATACGATCCAGCAGCGGTGCCGGAATGTTCATGGAGTTGGAGGTTGCCACGAACATCACATCGCTCAGATCGTAGTCCACTTCCAGGTAGTGATCGCTGAACGCCACGTTCTGTTCTGGATCAAGTACTTCCAGCAGAGCCGAGGCCGGATCGCCACGCATATCCGACGACATTTTGTCGATCTCATCGAGCAGGAACAGTGGGTTTTTAACCCCTACTTTCGCCATCTTCTGGATCAATTTACCCGGCATAGAACCGATGTAGGTACGACGGTGGCCGCGGATTTCCGCTTCGTCGCGTACGCCACCCAGCGCCATACGGATATATTTACGTCCGGTCGCTTTCGCAATGGACTGACCCAGAGAGGTTTTACCTACCCCTGGCGGTCCAACCAGACAGAGGATTGGGCCTTTCAGTTTGTTTACACGGCTTTGTACCGCGAGGTACTCAAGGATGCGGTCTTTAACACGCTCCAGGCCGTAGTGGTCGGTATCCAGGATCTCCTGCGCCTGACGCAGGTCTTTTTTGACCTTGCTGCGGGCGTTCCACGGCACCTGAACCATCCACTCGATGTAGCCACGCACCACCGTCGCTTCAGCCGACATCGGAGACATCATTTTCAGCTTCTGCAGTTCAGCTTCCGCTTTCTCTTTGGCCTCTTTCGGCATTTTTGCCGCGTCGATCTTACGCTTCAGCGCTTCGTTTTCGTCCGGCGCGTCGTCCATCTCGCCGAGCTCTTTCTGAATGGCTTTCATTTGCTCATTCAGATAGTACTCACGCTGCGATTTTTCCATCTGCTTTTTCACGCGGTTGCGAATACGCTTCTCAACCTGCAGCAGATCGATTTCAGACTCCATCATCGCCATCAGATATTCCAGACGTTCGTTAACGTCGGACATCTCCAGCACGGACTGTTTGTCCGCCAGCTTCAGCGGCATATGCGCTGCGATGGTGTCCGCCAGACGTGCGGGATCGTCGATGCTGTTCAGCGACGTCAGCACTTCTGGTGGGATTTTCTTGTTCAGCTTGATATAGCCTTCAAACTGGCTAATCGCTGTGCGCACCAGCACTTCCTGCTCGCGCTCATCAAGCTGAGGCGAATCAAGGTACTCTGCCTTGGCAGAGAAATGCTCGCCATTGTCAGACAGGGTGGTAATACGCGCACGCTGCAGGCCTTCTACCAGCACCTTAACGGTGCCGTCAGGCAGCTTCAGCATCTGCAAAATAGAGGCCACGGTCCCGACGGTGAAAAGATCGTTTACACCCGGCTCATCCGTCGAAGCTTCCTTCTGCGCAACCAACATGATTTTTTTATCATGATCCATGGCGGCTTCGAGGCAACGGATAGATTTTTCCCGCCCTACAAATAAGGGTATGACCATGTGCGGATAAACCACCACATCGCGCAACGGCAATACGGGGATTTCAATGCGTTCAGAACGCTCAGGATTCATAGAGCTCTCTCTTAGTTTAGTGTCCGCCAGGTAAACTGGTCATGTAACTGTGCTTCACACAACCATTAACATGTAATCCAGTATATGGGGATGTTTCCCACACATTCAACGCCATGAATACGGAAAAAGTAAAGGGGAGATAAAATCCCCCCTTTTTGATTAACTGCTTGTATGATTTGGTGAATTATTCGCCAGATGCCTGCTGCGCTTCCGGTTTCCCGTAAATCAGCAGCGGCTTGCTTTGACCACCGATAACGGACTCGTCGATAACCACTTTTTCGACATCTTCCATGGAAGGCAGGTCGTACATGGTATCAAGCAGCGCCGCTTCAACGATGGAACGCAGACCACGGGCACCGGTTTTACGGATCATCGCTTTCTTCGCAATCGCATCCAGCGCTTCATCACGGAATTCCAGCTCAACGCCTTCCAGGTTAAACAGCGCCTGATACTGCTTGGTCAGCGCGTTTTTCGGCTCTTTCAGGATCTGGATCAGCGCTTCTTCACTCAGCTCATTCAGCGTGGCCACAACCGGCAGACGCCCAATGAATTCTGGGATCAGACCAAACTTGATCAGATCTTCTGGTTCAACCTGAGACAGCAGTTCGCCTTCGTTCGCTTTCTCGGATTTGGCCTTCACCGTTGCGCCAAAACCAATGCCGGAGCCGGTTTCAACACGGTGGGAGATAACTTTATCCAGACCGGCGAAAGCACCGCCACAGATGAACAGGATCTTGGAGGTATCAACCTGCAGGAACTCCTGCTGCGGATGTTTACGGCCACCCTGCGGGGGCACTGCGGCAACGGTCCCTTCGATCAGCTTCAGCAATGCCTGCTGTACACCTTCCCCTGATACGTCACGGGTGATAGACGGGTTGTCTGATTTACGGGAAATCTTGTCGATCTCATCGATATAGACGATCCCGCGCTGGGCTTTCTGTACGTCGTAATCACACTTCTGCAGCAGTTTCTGGATGATGTTTTCTACATCTTCACCCACGTAACCGGCTTCGGTCAGGGTGGTGGCATCCGCCATGGTGAACGGCACATCCAGCAGGCGTGCGAGCGTTTCAGCCAGCAGCGTTTTACCGGAACCGGTTGGGCCGATCAGCAGAATGTTACTTTTACCCAGCTCTACGCCATTGCTGGTATCACCGTTACGCAGGCGTTTGTAGTGGTTATATACCGCTACCGCCAGCACTTTCTTAGCCTGCTCCTGACCGATGACATAGTCATCAAGATGATGACGAATTTCATGCGGTGTCGGCAGCGCGCTACGCTCGCGGTGAGGCGCTACTTCTTTAATCTCTTCGCGAATGATGTCATTACATAAATCAACACATTCGTCGCAGATATACACGGACGGCCCGGCAATCAGTTTACGCACTTCATGCTGGCTTTTGCCGCAAAAAGAGCAGTACAGCAGTTTGCCCGAACCATCTTTGCGTTTATCTGTCATGAGTCCAAACCTCTTTTTAAGTTCTTTGTGCCGCACATGACGACGCAAATGCCATTTTCAGACGCAAGCTGCTCTCAAGCAGAGTGCCGCTTTACCTTAGTATAGCGGCACACTCGCGTCGCGGGCATCAATTACGATGGGTCAAAATGGAGTCGACTAAGCCGTACTCAACTGCCTCTGAAGCAGAGAGGAAGCGATCGCGCTCGGTATCGCGCTCGATCTGCTCAAGAGATTGACCCGTATGCTGCGCCATAAGTTCATTCATGCGCGCTTTTACTTTCAGAATTTCGCGGGCGTGGATTTCGATATCCGTCGCCTGCCCCTGGTAACCATCCAGCGGCTGGTGAATCATCACGCGGGAATTCGGCAGGCAGAAACGTTTGCCTTTTGCCCCTGCGGTTAACAGGAAGGCACCCATAGATGCTGCCTGACCCATACAGATAGTGCTCACATCAGGCTTGATGAATTGCATGGTGTCATAAATGGACATACCTGCCGTAATCACGCCGCCTGGGGAGTTAATGTACAGGTAAATGTCTTTTTCCGGGTTTTCCGCTTCCAGAAACAGCATCTGCGCCACGATCAGGTTCGCCATGTGGTCTTCCACCTGGCCGGTCAGAAAGATAACGCGTTCCTTGAGCAGACGGGAATAGATATCAAAAGAACGCTCACCACGTGAGGTCTGTTCAATAACCATTGGCACCAGAGCCATATGGGGTGCAAAGTTATCTCGTTCGCCACTGTATGACATTTCCGTCTCCTGGATCAAAATTGAAAACACCTGCTGTACTGATTGTAACCTTACGGACGGATTATCAGCCAGTCTCATTCATCTGATTACACACTTATGGGGTTTACATTGCCCTATTTCAAGCATAACAACCTTTTGTTGTTACGCTAACACCGAAAGGGCGTTTTAGCACCCTTCCTGGGCTATTGGTGCGATAAAAAAAACCCGTTGCCGGAAGGCAACGGGTTTTTGTTCAAACTTTAAACCTTCGGGGCGAAATTACGCCTGCTGGTTCATCAGTTCGTTGAAAGAGGTCGCTTTTTCGGTCACTTTCGCTTTCGCCAGTACCGCTTCAACAGCCTGCTCTTCCAGGGCAACATTACGCATGTTGTCCATCAGCTCTTTGTTCTTACCGTAGAACTCGATAACTTCTGATGGATCTTCGTATGCAGAAGCCATCTCTTCGATCAGGCCTTTCACACGCTCTTCGTCAGCTTTCAGCTCGTGAGTACGAATCACTTCGCCCAGCAGCAGACCAACAACAACGCGGCGTTTTGCCTGCTCTTCGAACAGCTCGCGTGGCAGTTCCATCGCTTGCTGCTGGTTGCCACCGAAACGCTGTGCAGCCTGACGACGCAGTACGTCGATTTCGCTGTCGATCAGCGCAGCTGGAACGTCGATTTCGTTCGCCTTCACCAGACCTTCGATAGCCTGAGATTTCACACGGTTACGCACAGCACCGTTCAGCTCGCGTTCCATGTTTTTACGTACTTCGGTACGCAGACCGGCAACAGAACCATCTTCCACGCCGAAACGCTTGATGAATTCTTCAGTCAGTTCTGGCAGTTCGCGCTCTTCCACTTTCTTCAGGTTGATGACGAACTTCGCTGCTTTACCTTTCAGGTTTTCAGCGTGGTACTCTTCAGGGAAGGTCACGTCGATGGTGAACTCTTCGCCCGCTTTGTGGCCTTTGATACCGTCTTCGAAGCCCGGGATCATACGACCCTGCCCCATTGCCAGTACGAAGTCAGTCGCTTTGCCGCCTTCGAACTCTTCGCCGTCTACAGAACCGGTGAAGTCGATGGTGACGCGGTCTTCAGCGTCAACAGCGCCTTCTTTCTCTTTCCAGTTAGCCTGCTGCTTACGCAGGGTATCCAGCATGCCGTCAACATCTTCGTCGGTCACGGAAACAATCGGTTTTTCAACTTCGATAGATTCCAGACCTTTCAGTTCTACTTCCGGATACACTTCGAACTCTACAGAGTAGGTGAAGTCTTCGCCCAGTTTGTATTCGCCTGGAACGTAGTTCGGCGCACCGGCCGGATTGATCTTTTCTTTGATGATCGCATCGATAAAGTTGCGGCTCATCAGTTCACCCAGCACATCCTGACGCACGGAAGCGCCATAACGCTGAGCAACAACATTCATTGGTACTTTGCCCTTACGGAAGCCGTCAATACGTACTTTTTTTGCTACGTTGACCAGCTCGCTTTTCACAGCAGTTTCGATGCTGTCAGCAGCGATAGTAATCGTTACACGGCGGCCAAGGCCTTGAGTGGTTTCAACTGAAACTTGCATCTTGTTACCTCAAAAAAATCACAGTGCTCGGTCAACTCTGAATCTGTCTGTTTTACCGGGATGCTCTCTTAGTGCAGATTCACATTCCCTGTCGCCAGAATCATCCCGAAGACATTCAATAAGACGCGGCATTATAGCGGCATCACTTAGGTGAGTCGAGAACGGTTGGGGCATGTTGCTGCGGCTTTTTTCACACTTTAAGGCTATTTTTAGCCTTAAAATCGCACCATCCGCTCAAAACTCAGACAAAACAAAACGGCCCGAAGGCCGTTTTGAGGAAATCTGTAAGCAACATACTGGAAAAACTCCAGCGGTTGCAAATCCGATTTATCAGGCGATGGTGCCTGCACCGCGACAAGGCGGGGATGCAAAAACCGTATCCTGCAAGCCTTCCCACTCCTTAATGGTGTAGGTATGCAATGCCAGCGCATGTACGGTTGTGGAGAGTTCTTCCGTCAAGGTGCTGTAGATCAAGCGGTGTCGGTTCAGGAAACGTTCTCCCGTGAAGCGATCGCTAACCAGAACCACTTTGAAGTGGCTTTCAGAACCTGCCGGCACGTTATGACGATAGCTTTCGTCGACGACTTCGAGGAACACAGGGTTGAACGCTGCCCTTAATTTATCTTCTATCTGCTCACGTATCATCATGAAATTACTCCTCCGACAACGCCAGGATGTCACCCATCCCTTTAAATGTTAGCCGCTTTTACCGGTTCCATTACAACAAGACAACAAATATTTAGCTTTCGTCTTATTTTCTCATTCAAACGAATGAAGTTCACTGTGAGGCTCATACGTTTTGTCACACACAGGTTGAGAAAAAGGGCGAACTGGTCAGTTTTCAGACAAGGCGATGAATTTACATGCGTTGACCACTTCCCCTGGCCGTTAGCGATGTTATGATGGCGGCAATTTTTCTCTCTATATGCTTACGATTCGTTGAGAACCCGAAAATGTTAAAAAAACTCTTCTTTCCGTTGGTAGCCCTCTTTATGCTGGCAGGCTGCGCTACCCCGCCAACAACTATTGATGTCTCACCAAAAATCACGCTGCCTCAGCAGGATCCAAGCCTGATGGGCGTGACCGTGAGCATTAACGGTGCCGATCAGCGTCAGGATCAGGCCCTGGCGAAAGTGACCCGCGACAACCAGCTGGTGACATTGACCGCTTCCCGTGACCTGCGTTTCCTGCTGCAGGAAGTGCTGGAGAAACAGATGACCTCTCGTGGTTACATGATTGGCCCAAGCGGCGCGGTTGATCTGCAGATCATCGTTAACAACCTGTACGCTGACGTTTCCCAGGGTAACGTGCGCTACAACATCTCCACCAAAGCGGACATCGCCATCATCGCTACCGCGAAGAACGGCAACAAGATGACCAAAAACTATCGTGCCAGCTACTCCGTAGAAGGTGCTTTCCAGGCCTCTAACCAGAACATTGCGAACGCCGTAAACAGCGTGCTGACCGATACCATCGCCGATATGGCGCAGGACACCAGCATTCACGACTTTATCAAGCAAAACGCGCGTTAATCCTGCTGACTGACCCGGTGTTTTACCGGGTCAGTTTTTAAGAACATGGCCAGTCATTACTTACGCATTTTCCAGCAACCCAAATCAGCCATTCTGCTGATCCTTGGCTTTGCCTCCGGTTTACCCCTCGCGCTCACTTCCGGCACGTTGCAGGCCTGGATGACGGTTGAGAATATCGATCTCAAAACCATTGGCTTCTTCTCGCTCGTCGGCCAGGCGTATGTCTTTAAGTTCCTGTGGTCGCCGGTGATGGATCGCTACACCCCGCCGTTCCTGGGCCGTCGTCGTGGCTGGCTGGTGATGACGCAGGTCCTGCTGTTGCTGGCCATCGCCACCATGGGATTCCTTGAGCCGTCGACACAGCTTCGCTGGATGGCGGCGCTTGCGGTGGTAATCGCCTTCTGTTCCGCGTCACAGGATATCGTGTTTGATGCCTGGAAAACGGACGTGTTACCCGCAGAAGAGCGTGGAGCCGGTGCGGCCATCAGCGTGCTGGGCTATCGCCTCGGCATGCTGGTATCTGGTGGGCTGGCGCTGTGGCTGGCTGACCGCTATCTGGGCTGGCAGGGCATGTACTGGCTGATGGCCGCCCTGCTGATCCCGTGCATTATTGCCACCCTCCTCGCCCCTGAACCGAGCGACGTGATCCCGGTCCCCCGTTCTCTGGAGCAGGCCGTTGCCGAACCGCTGCGTGATTTCTTTGGCCGCAACAATGCCTGGCTGATCCTGCTGCTCATCGTCCTTTATAAGCTGGGTGATGCCTTCGCGATGAGCCTGACCACCACGTTCCTGATCCGCGGCGTCGGGTTTGATGCCGGTGAAGTGGGAGTGGTTAACAAAACCCTCGGGCTGTTTGCCACTATCGTCGGCGCACTTTACGGCGGGGTGTTGATGCAGCGCCTGACCTTGTTCCGGGCGTTGCTGATCTTCGGCATTCTGCAGGGGGCGTCTAACGCGGGTTACTGGCTGCTGTCGATTACCGATAAACATATGATTAGCATGGCGGCAGCAGTGTTCTTTGAGAACCTGTGTGGCGGAATGGGTACCGCGGCGTTTGTCGCCCTGCTGATGACGCTCTGCAACAAGTCGTTTTCTGCAACGCAGTTCGCCCTGCTCTCGGCGCTTTCTGCCGTGGGCCGCGTATATGTGGGGCCGATTGCCGGTTGGTTTGTTGAAGCGCACGGTTGGCCAACGTTTTATCTCTTCTCCGTGGTTGCAGCCGTGCCAGGCATTTTATTGTTGCTGGTCTGCCGCCAGACGCTGGAATATACCCAGCGAACAGAACACTTTATGCCGCGAACGGAATATCAGCGCGCCTACCGTTTTGCGCTACGCCTGTTAATGGTGGGATGTCTGGCGCTGGGGTTATGGCTCGTGGTGCTTATCATCAATGCCACTACCCCCCTGGTGCTTCCTCTTGAAGCCCTTCTCCTTGATGTCGGCGCCCTGCTGGCGGTCGTCGGGATCCTGCTCGGTGGGTTGCTCGATTTTCTGGCTCTGCGTAAAACGCAGACAACCTGAAGATAAAAGCGAAAGGTTATATCCCGTTGTAATCACCGGCCGAAATTATAACGGTGAAATAACCGACAAACGCTAAAAAAAATATTTGTTGTTTTGTGCGGGATAGGATTCGGAAATTATTGGAGCCATTTCTTTCAGGCTATTTTTCATTAAACGATTCAGCTTGGGAAAGATTGAATTTTCGTTTTTTAATTGTCTTTTTATTGATAATTAATTGTTAATTTTTTGTTTATTTTTAACAATGGTTATACCAATTGCCCCTTTTAGGGTATGCTTGGGGGTCCTTTCGTTATAAAGCCCATGCCATGCGGCTTCGGTCATAAAAACCGACATAATTTGCAACACTTGTGACATGTGCGGCAGAACCCGGTAACACCTTCCTGACACAGGCCTAATGATGTTTACAGTAATGTAACCTTCCCGTAAAATGCCCCCACACTTTAAACGCCACCAGACTCCCGTGGAATTGAGGTCGTTAAATGAGACTCAGGAAATACAATAAAAGTTTGGGATGGTTGTCATTATTCGCAGGTACTGTATTACTCAGTGGCTGCGATTCTGCACTACTTGACCCCAAAGGACAGATTGGACTGGAACAACGTTCACTGATACTGACGGCATTTGGCCTGATGTTGATTGTGGTTATTCCAGCCATTTTGATGGCTGTTGGTTTCGCCTGGAAGTATCGTGCGAGCAATAAAGATGCGAAGTATAGCCCTAACTGGTCACACTCCAATAAAGTGGAAGCTGTGGTCTGGACGGTTCCTATTCTGATCATCCTGTTCCTCGCTGTGCTGACCTGGAAAACCACTCACGCACTTGAGCCAAGCAAACCGCTGGTTCACGATGAAAAACCAATTACCATCGAAGTGGTCTCCATGGACTGGAAATGGTTCTTCATCTATCCAGAGCAGGGCATTGCTACCGTGAATGAAATCGCCTTCCCGGCGAACACTCCGGTTCAGTTCAAAGTGACCTCCAACTCCGTAATGAACTCCTTCTTCATCCCACGTCTGGGTAGCCAGATTTACGCGATGGCCGGTATGCAGACCAACCTGCACCTGATTGCGAATGAAGCAGGCACCTATGATGGTATCTCCGCCAGCTATAGCGGCCCGGGCTTCTCAGGTATGAAGTTCAAAGCTATTGCGACGCCGGACCGTGCCGCTTTCGACCAGTGGGTTGCAAAAGCGAAGCAGTCTCCAAACACCATGTCTGACATGGCGGCGTTCGAAAAAGTGGCTGCACCTAGCGAATACAACAAGGTGGAGTACTTCTCTAACGTGAAACCTGATTTGTTCAAAGACGTTATTGGCAAATTTATGGATCACGGCAAGAGCATGGACATGACCCAGCCTGAAGGCGAGCATAGCGCGCACGAAGGTATGGAAGGCATGGACATGAGCCACGCGGAAACCGCTCACTAAGGGGCCGAGGAAGAAAATGTTCGGAAAATTGACACTGGATGCAGTGCCCTACCATGAACCGATTATCATGGTTACGGTGGCTGCCATTATCATCGGTGGCGCGGCCTTACTGGCCTTGATCACTTACTTCGGTAAGTGGAGCTACCTGTGGAACGAGTGGCTGACTTCGGTTGACCACAAAAAACTCGGTATCATGTACTGCATCGTCGGTATCGTCATGTTAATTCGTGGCTTTGCGGATGCGATCATGATGCGTAGCCAGCAGGCACTCGCGTCTGCGGGTGAAGCCGGCTTCCTGCCACCGCACCACTACGACCAGATCTTTACCGCCCACGGCGTTATCATGATCTTCTTCGTGGCGATGCCGCTGGTTATCGGTCTGATGAACGTTGTCGTTCCGCTGCAAATTGGCGCGCGCGACGTTGCGTTCCCGTTCCTGAACAACCTGAGCTTCTGGTTTACGGTTGTCGGCGTTATCCTGGTTAACCTGTCACTGGGCGTGGGCGAATTCGCTCAGACCGGCTGGCTGGCTTATCCACCGCTGTCAGGAATTGAGTACAGTCCGGGCGTTGGCGTTGACTACTGGATTTGGGCGCTTCAGCTCTCCGGTGTCGGTACCACCCTGACCGGTATCAACTTCTTCGTGACCATCCTGAAGATGCGTGCGCCTGGTATGACCATGTTCAAGATGCCGGTATTTACCTGGGCATCTCTGTGCGCCAACGTACTGATTATCGCATCCTTCCCAATTCTGACCGTCACCATCGCGCTGCTGACCCTGGACCGCTACCTGGGCACCCATTTCTTCACGAATGACATGGGTGGCAACATGATGATGTACATCAACCTGATTTGGGCCTGGGGTCACCCGGAAGTGTACATTCTGGTTCTGCCTGTCTTCGGTGTGTTCTCCGAAATCGCAGCAACCTTCTCGCGTAAACGTCTGTTTGGTTACACCTCTCTGGTGTGGGCAACCGTCTGTATTACCGTTCTGTCGTTCATCGTTTGGCTGCACCACTTCTTTACTATGGGTGCGGGCGCGAACGTAAACGCCTTCTTCGGTATTACCACCATGATTATCGCCATCCCTACCGGGGTGAAGATCTTCAACTGGCTGTTCACCATGTACCAGGGCCGTATCGTGTTCCACTCAGCGATGCTGTGGACCATCGGCTTCATCGTCACCTTCTCCGTAGGTGGGATGACCGGCGTACTGCTGGCGGTACCGGGTGCTGACTTCGTACTGCACAACAGTCTGTTCCTGATTGCGCACTTCCATAACGTTATCATCGGTGGCGTGGTCTTCGGCTGCTTCGCTGGCGTAACCTACTGGTGGCCAAAAGCGTTCGGCTTCACGCTGAACGAGAAATGGGGTAAACGCGCGTTCTGGTTCTGGATCATTGGCTTCTTCGTAGCATTTATGCCGCTCTACGTGCTGGGCTTCATGGGTATGACCCGTCGTCTGAGCCAGCAGATCGATCCGCAGTTCCACCCAATGCTGATGGTTGCAGCGGTCGGTGCCGCGCTGATTGCCTGCGGTATTCTGTGCCAGCTGATTCAGTACTACGTGTCC
The DNA here is from genome assembly GCF_013391025.1 of Enterobacter sp. SECR19-1250. Classification (NCBI taxonomy): domain Bacteria; kingdom Pseudomonadati; phylum Pseudomonadota; class Gammaproteobacteria; order Enterobacterales; family Enterobacteriaceae; genus Enterobacter; species Enterobacter sp. SECR19-1250. The sequence goes on from NZ_JACASJ010000053.1 coordinate 27,188, forward strand.
ATCCGTGACCGTAACCTGAACCGCGACCTGACCGGTGACCCATGGGGTGGCCGTACGCTGGAGTGGGCGACCTCTTCTCCACCTCCGTTCTATAACTTTGCCGTAGTGCCGCACATTCACGAACGTGATGCATTCTGGGAAATGAAAGAAAAAGGTGAAGCGTACAAGCAACCTGACCATTACGAAGAGATCCATATGCCGAAAAACAGCGCAGCGGGCATCGTGATTGCCGCTTTCGCAACGGTATTTGGTTTCGCAATGATCTGGCACATCTGGTGGATGGCGATTGTTGGCTTCGCTGGCATCGTAATCAGCTGGATTGTGAAGAGCTTTGACGAGGACGTGGACTACTACGTACCAGTCCGTGAAGTTGAAAAGCTGGAAAATCAGCATTTCGACGAGATTTCTAAAGCGGGGCTGAAAAATGGCAACTGATACTCTGGCGCACTCGACTGCCCACGCGCATGAACATGCGCACCACGATACAGGACCGACGAAAGTCTTCGGGTTCTGGATCTACCTGATGAGCGACTGCATTCTGTTCTGCTGTCTGTTCGCAACCTATGCCGTTCTGGTGAACGGCACAGCGGGCGGCCCGACCGGCAAGGACATTTTTGAACTGCCGTTCGTTCTGGTTGAAACCGCACTGCTGTTATTCAGCTCCATCACCTACGGCATGGCGGCTATCGCCATGTACAAAAACAACAAGAGCCAGGTTGTCTCCTGGCTGGCGTTGACCTGGTTGTTTGGTGCTGGATTCATCGGGATGGAAATCTATGAATTCCATCACCTGATTATGGAAGGCTTCGGGCCGGATCGCAGTGGCTTCCTGTCTGCGTTCTTCGCACTGGTCGGTACCCACGGTCTGCACGTGACCTCCGGTCTGATCTGGATGGCGGTTCTGATGTTCCAGATCTCCCGTCGCGGCCTGACCAGCACTAACCGTACCCGTATCATGTGCCTGAGCCTGTTCTGGCACTTCCTGGACGTGGTGTGGATCTGTGTGTTCTCTGTTGTCTATCTGATGGGGGCGATGTAATGAGTCATTCAAACGATCATGGCGCTTCCCACGGTAGCGTAAAAACCTACATGACAGGTTTTATCCTGTCGATCATCCTGACGGTGATCCCGTTCTGGATGGTGATGAGCGGTTCTGCGTCTAAGCCGGTTATTCTGGGTGCAATCCTGGTGACCGCGGTGATTCAGATTCTGGTGCATCTGGTTTGCTTCCTGCACATGAACACCAAGTCCGATGAAGGCTGGAACATGACGGCTTTCATCTTTACCGTGATTATCATCGCTATCCTGGTAGTCGGTTCCATCTGGATTATGTGGAACCTTAACTACAACATGATGGTTCACTAAGAGCGGCGAGTATGTTTAAGCAATACCTGCAAGTAACGAAACCAGGCATCATCTTTGGCAACCTGATCTCCGTGATCGGAGGGTTCCTGCTGGCCTCCAAAGGCAGCATTGATTACACCCTCTTTATCTACACGCTGGTCGGTGTGTCACTGGTTGTTGCGTCCGGTTGTGTATTTAACAACTACATCGACATGGATATCGACAAGAAGATGGAAAGGACCAAAAATCGGGTGCTGGTGAAAGGCCTGATCGCCCCTTCCGTCTCGCTGGTGTACGCCACCTTGCTGGGTATTGCTGGCTTTATGCTGCTGTGGTTTGGTGCTAACCCGCTGGCCTGCTGGCTGGGGGTGATGGGGTTCGTGGTGTATGTGGGCGTCTACAGCCTGTATATGAAGCGTCACTCCGTCTACGGCACGCTGATTGGTTCTCTCTCCGGCGCTGCGCCGCCGGTGATTGGCTACTGCGCCGTCACGAACGAGTTCGACAGCGGTGCGCTGATCCTGCTGGCTATCTTTAGCCTGTGGCAGATGCCGCACTCCTATGCCATCGCGATTTTCCGCTTTAAGGATTATCAGGCAGCGAACATTCCGGTTCTGCCGGTCGTGAAAGGTATTTCCGTTGCCAAGAACCACATCACGCTGTACATCATCGCCTTTGCCGTGGCAACGCTGATGCTCTCGCTGGGAGGTTACGCCGGGTATAAATATCTGGCGGTGGCCGCAGCCGTAAGCGTCTGGTGGCTCGGTATGGCCCTGCGCGGTTACAAAGTGGAAGATGACAAAGTCTGGGCTCGCAAACTGTTTGTGTTCTCGATTGTTGCCATCACCTCGCTGTCCGTGATGATGTCCGTGGACTTTATGGTGCCGGATTCGCATAACCTGCTGACTTACGTCTGGTAAGCCACAACAGGTGAATAAAGGGGTGCTTCGGCACCCTTTTTTATTCACTGAATCTATCAATAACGCATGTAATATTTGTTAAATAACCCTTTATTTACCCCGCCCCTTCCCCGCACTACACTATGGCCTGCTTTTGAATTGAGGTGGCAATGAACGATTATAAAATGACACCGGGCGAGCTGCGTGCGACCTGGGGTTTAGGGACTGTTTTCTCGCTACGGATGCTTGGCATGTTTATGGTCCTGCCTGTTCTGACCACATACGGCATGGCATTGCAGGGCGCCAGCGAAGCGCTGATTGGCCTGGCGATTGGTATTTATGGTCTGGCTCAGGCGGTATTCCAGATCCCGTTTGGTCTGCTCTCTGACCGCGTCGGCCGCAAGCCGCTCATTGTCGGTGGTTTGCTGGTTTTTGTGCTCGGTAGCATCATCGCCGCCCTCTCCCACTCCATCTGGGGAATTATTCTTGGCCGCGCCCTGCAGGGCTCCGGCGCGATTGCCGCCGCCGTGATGGCGCTGCTGTCGGATTTAACCCGTGAACAGAACCGTACCAAAGCGATGGCATTTATTGGCGTGAGCTTTGGCGTCACGTTTGCGATTGCGATGGTGCTCGGCCCCATTATTACCCACACGCTTGGCCTGCACGCCCTGTTCTGGATGATTGCCGTGCTGGCGACCATCGGTATTGCCTTAACGCTGTGGGTGGTACCGGACAGCAAAAACCACGTCCTCAACCGTGAATCCGGAATGGTCAAAGGCTGCTTTAGCAAGGTACTGGTTGAGCCGCGCCTGTTGAAGCTTAACTTCGGCATTATGTGTCTGCACATTCTGCTGATGTCGACCTTTGTCGCCCTGCCCGGTCAACTGGCTGCCGCAGGTTTCCCGGCGGCAGAACACTGGAAAATCTATCTGGTGACGATGGTGATTTCGTTCGTCTCGGTGGTACCGTTTATTATCTATGCCGAAGTGAAGCGCAAAATGAAGCGCGTTTTCATTGGCTGTGTGGCGGTATTGCTGATTGCCGAGATCGTGCTCTGGGGCGCTGGCCCCCACTTCTGGGAACTGGTTGCCGGTGTGCAGCTCTTCTTCCTGGCGTTTAACCTGATGGAAGCCCTGCTGCCGTCGCTGATCAGCAAAGAATCCCCTGCCGGTTATAAAGGCACGGCGATGGGGATTTACTCCACCAGCCAGTTCATCGGCGTGGCCATTGGCGGTGCCCTCGGCGGCTGGGTCGACGGCCTGTTTGATTCCCAAACCGTCTTCCTCGCAGGCGCACTGCTGGCGACGGTCTGGCTGCTGGTTGCCGGTACCATGAAAGAGCCGCGCTACGTCAGTAGCCTGCGGGTAGAAATTCCTGACGACGTTGAGATCAACGATGCGCTGAAACAGCGTCTTGCATCGACAGAGGGCGTGAGTGAAGTGCTTCTCGCGGCAGAAGAGCGCAGCGCGTATGTCAAAATAGACAATAAGGTGACAAACCGCTTTGAAGTTGAACAGGCGCTGAAAGCCTGAAAAAAAGCCCGGTTAAACCGGGCTTTTTCGTTTTAATCGCGGAAGTTTTTAAACTGGAACGGTTGTCCCAGATCGCCGCCGCGCACCAGCGCCATGACGGACTGCAGATCATCACGGGATTTTCCGGTAACACGAATTTCTTCACCCTGGATCTGCGCCTGAACCTTCAGCTTGCTGTCTTTGATGAGCTTAACGATTTTCTTCTGAACCGCGCTCTCAATGCCCTGCTTCAGTTTGGCTTCAACAAACCAGGTTTTACCGCTGTGCACGAACTCTTCCGGTACATCCAGCGAGGTCCCTTCAATGCCGCGTTTTAACAGCTTGGCACGCAGAATATCGAGCAGCTGGTTGACCTGGAAATCAGATTCGCTCAGCACCTTAATGGTCTTATTGGCATCGTTCAGCTCAAACGAGGCTTCAACGCCACGAAAATCGAAACGTGACTCAACTTTGCGGGTTGCGTTTTCTACGCCGTTGCGAACTTCCTGGATATCAACTTCGGAAACAATATCGAAAGATGGCATCTTTTCTTCTCCCTTCATTTTTGTTGCGTTGCATAATACCCGCTACGAGGCATAACTCAACAGAAGCTTAGCTGACGGCGCTATACTAGGCCGTAACACCTGGCGCAGTTGCAGGTGAGGAGGAACAATGAAAATTACAGTGCTCGGATGCGGAGCCCTTGGTCAACTCTGGCTGACCGCACTATGCAAGCACGGACACGAAGTTCAGGGCTGGCTGCGCGTACCTCAGCCCTATTGCAGTGTAAACCTGATTGGTGAAGACGGAAGTATCTTTAACGAATCCCTCACCGCGAACGATCCTGATTTCCTGGCGCATAGCGACCTGCTGCTGGTGACGCTCAAAGCGTGGCAAGTTTCAGATGCGGTAAAAGCGCTGGCCGCCCAGCTTCCCCCCACGTCGCCCGTTTTACTCCTGCATAACGGCATGGGGACGATTGATGAACTGAAAAGCATTGTGCAGCCGCTGCTGATGGCCACCACCACGCACGCCGCACGCCGTGACGGCAATATCATTGTGCACGTGGCCAGCGGCGTCACGCATATTGGACCTGCCCGGGACCAGGATGGCGACTACAGTTATCTGGCAGACACTCTGCAAACGGTGCTTCCGGACGTGGCCTGGCACAACAACATCCGCCCTCAGCTGTGGCGTAAGCTGGCCGTTAACTGTGTGATCAATCCGCTGACGGCGCTGTGGGACTGCCCGAACGGGGAACTGAAGCACCATCCGCAGGAGGTTGCCACCCTCTGTGCCGAGGTCGCCTCGGTGATCGAGCGTGAAGGCTTACACACATCGGCGGATGATTTACGCTATTATGTCGAGCAGGTTATTGATAGTACGGCAGAAAATATCTCATCCATGTTGCAGGATGTTCGGGCGCTACGCCACACGGAAATCGACTACATCACCGGCTATCTGCTAAAACGCGCCCGCGCACACGGTATCATTGTGCCGGAAAACGCCCGCCTGTATGACCTGGTAAAACGTAAGGAGAGTGAATATGAGCGCGTCGGCACTGGTTTGCCTCGCCCCTGGTAGCGAAGAGACAGAAGCGGTCACCACCATCGATATCATGGTGCGTGGTGGTATTCAGGTGACCACCGCCAGCGTCGCCAGCGATGGCAACCTGGCTATTACCTGTTCCCGAGGAGTGAAACTCCTCGCGGATGCGCCACTGGTACAGGTGGCCGACGGGGACTATGACATCATCGTGCTGCCCGGCGGCCTGAAAGGGGCGGAGTATTTTCGCGACAGCACTCTGTTAGTCGAAACCGTCAGACAGTTTCATTTGTCGGGACGTATCGTTGCTGCCATTTGTGCCGCCGCCGGCACCGTGCTGGTTCCGCATAATATCTTTCCCATCGGTAACATGACCGGTTTCCCGGGGCTGAAAGAGACCATCCCGGAAGAGCAGTGGGTGGATAAACGCGTCGTCTGGGATCCGCGCGTCAACCTGCTCACCAGCCAGGGGCCAGGTACCGCGATAGACTTTGGCTTAAAGATTATTGACCTGCTGGTCGGGCGAGAGAAAGCCTACGAAGTCGCCTCCACGCTGGTGATGGCGGCGGGGATTTATAACTACTATGAAGAGTAGTGCAAAGAAAAGCCGGGTGGCGGTAGGTAAAAGCAAAACGGCAACCTCAGGTTGCCGTTTTTAATGTTTGCGCCCTCTCCCTGTGGGCTGAGGGATCCCCAGTAATATGGTCATGCCGCCATGACCATATTACTGTACTCTTTTCCCAGCTTTTTCATCTCGTTAACTATATTCAGCCGTCTCACTTTCCCGGGCTCATGCCGGATGACTTCTTCTGCCAGACTCAGGTATGACAGAACCCGTCTGTGCCTGATGCTGCTTGCCTGATAGTGCCAGTGTAAACACTGCCTTTCTGCCCTGTAACCTGCCAGCCACATCACCAGGCTTGCCATTGCCGCGACCATATTCAGCACTTCCAGTCGCCCTTTTCCCTGACTCCGGCTCAGCCTCAGACCGAACCCGAAGCGTGGACTTTTGTCGTC